>DAIERN010000027.1 GCA_027346765.1 Chloroflexota bacterium
TGGCGCCCCTGCTTCTCGTAGAGACGCTCGAGCGCCATCGCGAGCCGCGCATCGGCCGGCTTCTGCGTGAGCAGCCGAGCGAGGTAGCCGATGGCGCGATCGGCGTCGCCCGCGAAGTCCTTGGCGACGTGCGCGGCGTCGTCGTCCATGCCACGGCGCGGATGATGGCTCTGGCCGGCGCCAACGAGGTCGTAATCTCGTCGACCGTGCGCGACCTGATCGATGGCACGGACCTGGCAGTTGACGACTTTGGCCGGCATGAGCTCAAGGGCCTGCCCGGCGAGCGCCAGCTTTACCGCGTCAGGCGTGAGTGACCCGCCTCAGCACGTTCTCGGCGACGATCAGGCGGTGGATCTGGTTGGTGCCTTCGTAGATCTGCGCCCCCTTGGCGTCGCGCAACATGCGCTCCACCGGGAACTCACGCGAGTAACCGCTCCCCCCAAAGAGCTGCACGGCGTCAGACGCGACGCTCATCGCCGCATCTGAGGCGGTCCACTTGGCAAGCGATGAGACCTCGGCGATGTTCTCGCCGCGATCCTTGGTGTCTGCCGCGACGCGCACCAACGCGCGCGCTGCGGCCACCTTCTGGGCCATCTCGGCGAGCATGAACCGCAAGCCCTGTTGATCGGCCAGCGGCGCGCCGAAGGCCTTGCGCTCGGTCAGGTATTTCGCGGCCGCGTCCAGCGCCGCCTGCGCCAGACCGGTGCAGGCCGCGCCAATCGAGATGCGCCCCTCCCCCAGGGCTGATAGCGCGATCTTGTAGCCCTGCCCCTCCGCGCCGAGGCGATTTGCCACGGGCACCTCGCAAGCATCGAAGGCGAGCTCGGACGCTGTGTCAGAACGGATGCCGAGCTTCTTCTCGCGCTTGCCAAAGCTGAAGCCAGGCGTGCCCGCCTCGACCAGGAACGCGGTGATGCCCTTCGTGCCCAGGCTGGGATCGACCGTCGCGAACACCAGGTAGTGCTCGGCCTCGCCGGCGTTGGTGATCCAGATCTTCGTGCCGGTGAGGCGGTAGCCGGTGGGTGAATCGGGCGGACCTACCCGGTCGGCTTTGAGTCGGAGCGCGCCGGCGTCCGAGCCCGCCGACGGCTCGGTCAGGGCAAAGGCGCCCAGCTTCCGACCGGCGAGCATGTCCGGCAGCCAGCGCGCCTTCTGCTCGTCGCTACCCCAAGTGATGACCGGGTACTGCGACAGGATGTGCACGCTGAGTGACACGGCCATCGCCATGTCGACGTAGGCGACCTCTTCCATGACCAGCGTCCAGGCGCGGTAGCTGAACCCGGCGCCACCCGCCTCTGCGGGGAACGGCACGCCCGTCAGGCCCAGCTCGCCCATCCGCGTGAAGAGCGAGCGGTCGTACTTCTCTTCCTCGTCGCGCTGCGCCGCGCCCGGCGCCAGCTCCTTGGCCGCGAAGTCCCGGACCGTTTGCTGGAGCAGCCGCTCTTCCGATGTGAGGTCGCTCATGTGCGTGGGTAGGCGTAGAAGCCGCGTCCTGTCTTCTGGCCCAGGTGGCCCGCTTCGACCAGGTCGCGCAGGACGTCCGGCGGCGCGAAATGCGGCTCGCCAAAGCCCTCATGGAGTACCTCCATGATGTGCAGGCAGACATCCAGGCCGATGAAGTCGGCCAGCTCGAGCGGACCCATGGGGTGGTTCAGGCCCACCTTCGCGCCGGTGTCGATGTCTTCCGCCGTCGCCAGTCCCTCTTCGTAGGCGCGCATCGATTCGCCCAGGAAGGGCATCAGCACGCGGTTCACGATGAACCCCGGCCGATCAGCGCTGACGATCACCTTTTTGTTGAGCTCGGCCGCGATCTGGCGGACGTACGCCTCCGTCGCGTCGCTGGTCGCCTCGCCGCGGATCAGCTCGATCAGCGGCATGACCGGCACGGGCGAGAAGAAGTGCATGCCGACGAAGTTGGCGCGCCGTGGCTCAGGCAGCGCGGCGGCGAGGCCGGTGATGGCGATCGATGAGGTGTTGCTGGCGAGGATGGCCGACTGGGGCGCCGTCCTGGTGATCTCCGCGAAGAGCTTCTGCTTGACACCTTCGTCCTCGAACACGGCTTCGACGACCAGCTCGGCCGACCCAGCCGCCTCAGCCAAATCCTGGGCAATGGATACCCGGCCAAGGATCTGGTCGCGCTCCTCCTGGGTGATCTTCGCCTTTGCGACCGCGCGATCCAGGTTGCCTACGATCCGCTCGCGGCCGGCCTCAGCCCGGCTAACGTCCGGCTCGTACAGCGCGACCTTGTGGCCGGCCGCGGCGATGACCTGGGCAATGCCGTGGCCCATCAGCCCGGCGCCACACACGAGCACGTTCCGTTCTGCCATGGCTAAAGCCTAGCCCGCGCTGTCGGTGCCGAGGAGGGCCAGGAGCCGATCCGCGGCGGTGAAGGGATCGATCTCGTGTGCGGCCACGGCTTTGAGCGTCTCCGCACGCGCGGCGGCGCGCGCCGGGTCGTGCAGCCGCGCGTTGACCCGCTGGGCAAGGATGCCGCTGATCTGCGCTTCGGCGCGCTTCAGCGACGCGTCATCAGCGGGACGCGCGCCGGGCGCGGGTGCACGCCGGTCGAGCGCCGCGAGCAGCTCGGGCACGCCCTTGCCGCTCAGCGCCGAACCGAGCATCACCTCTGGCCGCTTGGGGCGCGGCCGGCCCGCGGCAACCGCGGCCTTGTCGGTGGAAGCGCCCACGGTCAGCATCGCCCGCAGCTGGGCGGCAGCGCGGTCCGCTCCCGGTCGGTCGGCCTTGTTGACGACGACGATGTCGGCCACCTCAAGCAGGCCCGCCTTGATCGCCTGGACCTCGTCACCCATCTCCGGCGATTGGACGACGACGGTCGTGTCGGCGATGGCGGCGATCTCGACCTCGCTCTGGCCCGTGCCCACGGTCTCGATGAAGATCAGCCCAAAACCGGCCGCGTCCATGACTGCCGCCGCGGCCACGGTGCTCGCCGCGAGCCCACCGGAGTGGCCGCGCGACGCCATGGAGCGGATGAACACGTCGTCATCGGTCGCGTGGATCTGCATCCGGACGCGGTCGCCCAGGATCGCGCCACCGGTGATGGGCGAAGACGGGTCGATGGCGATGACAGCGACCGGCCGGTTTTGTTTGCGCGCCTCGCCCGTGAGCGCGGCGACCATCGTCGACTTGCCGCTGCCCGGCGCGCCGGTCACCCCCACCAGGTGGGCGCGTCCAGCCAGGGGGTAGAGCGTCTTGAGCGCCTGTTCTCCTGCCGCGGTGCGGTTCTCAACCTCTGTCAGCAACCGCGCCAGCGCGCGCCGATCGCCGTCCCGCGCTCGTTCGGCGAGCGTGCTGTCGGTCACGCCCCGCGCGGTTTGACGTTGGCGCGGATGTATTCGGCGACTTCCCGAATGGTTGTGCCGGGGCCAAAGACGCGCGACACGCCGGCCTGCTCGAGCTGCGGGATGTCGTCGTCCGGGATGATCCCGCCGGCCGTGACCAGCACGTCGTCCATGCCCCGCTCATGCAGGCCGGCGGTGATCTTGGGCAGCAACGTCATATGCGCGCCGGACAGGATGGACAGGCCGACCACGTCGACATCTTCCTGGAGCGCGGCGATGACGACCATCTCCGGGGTCTGGCGCAGGCCGGTGTAGATCACCTCGAAGCCTTCGTCGCGCAACCCGCGCGCCAGCACCTTGGCGCCGCGGTCGTGGCCGTCGAGGCCGGGCTTGGCGATGAGCACCTTGATCGGGCGGGCGGTGGTGTCGGTCACGGACAGAGGATAGTCAGCGCCGCGCGCCGCTTCCGGGCAGCGGCTCCGGCGGGGTGAGCTCGTGGATGTGCTCGGCGTAGTGCTCGTAGGTGTTGGCGGCGACGATGCGGATGGCCCAGCCGTCGTCGGCGTTGAGCTGAACGTCAGTCATCCGGACCAGCTGGCGGCGCATCCTGGCGAAAGTCGCCTCGACGTCCTTCAACACCTCGCCCGCGGTCTTGCCCACGGCCACTCGCGCCGCGATGGCGTTGACCTTGTCGACGTCCCGATCCAGCGGGACTGATTTTCCGGTGAGCGCCATCTTGATCAGCCGCTCGGCGGTCAGGTCGTGCCATGCGGCGACGTGCGCCAGCATCTGCTTGCGCGTCCACGTGTCCTCGCCCAGGTGGTCGTCCATGCGCTCCTTGGGGTAGCGCGCCGCCGCGCCGCGGAACTGGCTGAAGGCGTCATCGACGCGCGCGACGAGCTGGCGCAACGTCAATTTGGCGGCCGGCGCGGGCCGGGCCTCAGCCGCCGGGATAGGTCCCGGCCGCGGCGCCGGCTCTGGTTCGGGCACTGGCTCTGGTTCGGGCACTGGCTCTGGTTCGGGCTCGGGTTCAGGTGGCGGCTGGTAGATCGGCACCGGCGGCGGCAGGCCCTCGAGCAGGGGCTCGCTGACCAGCTCGACCTCCAGCGCGAGAGTCGGCTCAGCCGGCGTCGGCTCATCGGGCAGCGTTGGCTCAGCGGGCAGCATCGGCTCATTGGGCAGCGTTGGCTCATCGGGCAGCGGCCGCTCGAGATGGGGCCCCGGCGCGCCCGGCTTGGGCCGCGGCGTGATCTGCGGCGCGTCGCGGGTCTTGCCCTCCCGAATGGGCTTGGCCATCTCGCGCGACTTGACCTTGGGCACGCCCTGGCGCGCCGGCTTGCGCATGGACGGCACGCGCTCGATGTCGTCGCTCACAGCGCCGGTGGCCTGCGCTCGAGGTGGCTGAAGAACTCGGAACGCGTCCGGTCGGCCGTCCGGAAGAGGCCAAGGACGTGCGACGTGGTCATGATCGTGCCCGGTTTGCGCACGCCGCGCATCACCGCGCACAGGTGCGAGGCCTCGATGACGACGCCCACGCCCTTGGGCGCGAGCCGCTCCATCAGGAAGTCGGCGATCTGGCGCGTCATGCGCTCCTGCACCTGGAGCCGGCGCGAGTACATCTCGACGATGCGTGGGATCTTGGACAGCCCGATCACCCGGCCGTTGGGGATGTACGCGACCGCGGCAGTGCCGAAGAACGGCAGCATGTGATGCTCACACAGGCTGTAGAACGCGATGTCCTTGACGACGACCATCTCGCTGTAGTCGACATCGAATATCGCGTTGTTGACCAGCCGCTCGGGATCGACCCAGTAGCCGGCGGTCAGCTCGCGATACATCCGCCGCACCCGCGATGGGGTGTCGGCCAGACCCTGCCGATCAGGGTCCTCGCCCATCTCGACCAGGATCTGCCGCACCGCTGACTCGACCGCCTGGGAGCTGTCACTGGCCACGGCGCCATCGCCGTTGCTGAGGCCCGAGATGCTGGCCGCCCCGTCATCGGCGAATCCGTCCTCGCCCACCTCGTGCTCGATTTCGTCGACGAGCTGGCGGACGCCGTCGGGCAGTTTCCGATCCATCGCGTCCAGTTTGACCTACCCTGCCCGAGCCGTCACTTCGTCGCCACTAGAGGAAGGAGAACCGATGCTCTACCAGCTCGCAATCCACCGGCCGAAGCCGGAGCACGAGCAGGACCTGATCGACTCGATGCACCGGTTCGGCAACGCGGCGCGCGCGCAGGGCGCGATCGAGGCGCACACATTCAAGGACGCTCGGTCAGACGCGCTCGTCGGTTTCGCGATCTGGCGTTCGGACGAGGACCTGGCCGCCGCGCGGCCCGCGCTGGCGGAGGCCACCCAGGACGACGACTTCGACGCATGGGAAACCGGCCCGATCCAGCTGCTCCTGCTGCGCGAGATCTGAAGATGCCAGAACTGAGCCTGCAGGAGCACTACGCGCCCGAGTCGGTCTGCTACGGCTGCGGCCCGGCGAACGAACGCGGCTTCCACATCCGTTCGTTTCCCGACGGCGCCGACGTGGTCGCCGAGTGGCAGCCCCAACCCTGGCACCACGCGTTCGACAACGTGCTCAACGGTGGCGTTATCGGCACGCTGCTCGATTGCCACTGCAACTGGACCGCGGCGTACCACCTCATGGGCCGTCGCGGCGCCGACCACCCACCGACCACGGTGACGGCCGACTACCAGATCAAGCTGCTTAGACCCACACCGACCAACGGGCCCGTCCGACTGCGAGCGCACGTCGTCGATTCAGCCGACGACCGGGCAACGGTCGAGGGGACGCTCGAAGCCGATGGCGTCGTCACCGCGACCTGCCGCGCGACGTTCGTCGCGGTCAAGCCCGGTCACCCGGCCTACGACCGCTGGTGAGCCGCTTCGTCGACTAGCTCCAGCAGATCGGCACTGAGCTCTGCCGCGCGGTAGCGCATCAGGTTGTGGCCGGCGCCAGGAAAGGTACGGATCGTTGGTGCGGGTACGCCCCCGGCCGCGCGGGCGCGGACGACGTCGTCAAGCGCCAGCCGCCGCTCACGCAGCGTCTCGTCGTCGGCGGCGCCGCTCTCCGCCACCGCGATCAGGACCGGCGCCGCGACCCGCGCCAGGGCGACGCGTGGCCGGTAAGAGAACAGCGCCTCGACGCTGCCCCTTAGCGCGTGCGCTCGGACCACGGACGCGACGTGGCCGGCGTGCTTCTCATCGACCGCTGCCCGGGCGGCGCGCTCCTGGTCTGCGTCCCAGGTCGGTGGGTCGAAGTCCCGCCGGTCCGCGAGGTAGGCGGCCATCGACGCCATCACCTCCGGCGGGTCGCCAATGGAGCGCTGGTAGTCGGCCGCGGTCATCCCGGTTGCTTCGCTGAGATCCTCGAAGCCGCCCTCGACCAGCGCCAGGCCCGCGACCGAGCGCGGCCGCAGGTTGGCCATCGTCACCGCGACGGCCGCGCCAAGACCGTGTCCCGCGACAACGGCGGGCGGCCCATCGAGGTCAGCCCCGTAGCCATTCGCGGACATCACCGTGAGCGCGTCGTAGGCGAGCGACTCGAGGTCGTACCCGGTCCGCGGCGATTCGGAAAGCCCGTGCCCGCGCAGGTCGAGCGCCAGCACCCGGGTCGCGGAACGCAGGCGGCGGGCAATCGGTGCCCAGGCCCAGGCGGTCGCCTGCAGTCCATGGATCAGCAGCAGCGGTGGTAGCGCGCCCCCGCCACCCCAGTCGAGGTAGTGCAGCCGATCGCCCGTGTCCATCGTGACCACCAGGGACTCCGGCTCGAATGGGCGCTCCACGTCCCTAGGATAGGAACGTGCCAATCAGGCGCCGCGGCGGCCAGGCGCGTCGCCAGCCGTCGCGGCGAGTCGCCGTTCCGCCGCTCCGCGATGAATCGCATCGGCCGTTCGAGGATCTCGTCGCCGACGCGCTCGACGCGCTGCCTGACAACGTTCAGCGCCTCCTCGAGAACGTGGCGATAGTCATCGAAGACGAGCCGTCGCGCGAGCAGCTGGGCGAGACGGGGATGGCGCCGGGGCAGTCGCTGTACGGCCTGTACGAAGGCGTTTCGCCGGTCGTCTACGGCGCGGACTTCGCGCCCTTTCCGAACAAGATCACGCTCTTCCGACTGATCCTGGAGGAGGACTTCCCCGATCCGGCCGAGCTCGCCCGCGAGGTGCAGCGGACCGTGATCCACGAGCTGGGCCACCACGCGGGCATCGGCGATCCGGACCTGCGCCGCCGTGGTTTGTAGGCGCGCTACGATGACTCGCGCAACCGTCTGATTGGAGGGATTTGATGCCGGGCTTCACGCCGTTCACCGACAACTACAGCGACCTGTCGGACGAGCGCGGCTACCAGTTCGAGTTCCGCTGCGACATCTGCGGCAGCGGCTACCGGAGCGAGTTCCAGCGCTCGGCGCTGGGCACTGCCAGCTCACTCCTGGGCGGTGCCAGCAACCTGGTCGGCGGCCTGTGGGGTGCGCGTAACGCGGCAGACACGATCAAGGACGTCACCGATCGTGGGGCGCGCGATGCCGCGCTGAAGAAGGCGGCGAACGAGATCATGCCGCTCTTCAAGCAATGCCCGCGCGACCATCGCTGGGTCGACGAGACGTGCTGGAACGAGGAGCGCGGGCTGTGCGTCAACGACGCCCCCAAGCTCGCGACGGAGATGGAGGCCGAGCGCGCCGCGGTCCAGCTCAACCAGATGCGCGAGGCGATGCAGAACACGACGCAGTTCAGCGGCGACACCTCGACGCGCACGACGGTCTGCACCAACTGTGGCAAGCCCGTGGGCTCGGAGAAGTTCTGCTCGAACTGCGGCACGCCGGTTGGCCTGGCCAAGTGCAAGAACTGCGGCAACGACATGGCGCCCGGCACCAGGTTCTGCGGCAATTGCGGCACGCCCGCCTAGCGCGCCCGCGCTACCGCCTTGCGGGGCGAGGGTCCCTAGGAGGCGAGGGTCCCGCACACGGTGCAGAAGCGAGCGCCCTCGGTGAGTGGCGCGCCACAGCCAGTGCACTTGCGCGATGTTGGTGGAGCGACGGCGGCGGTGACCGGCGGCGCGGCGCTGGCGGGCGGCGCGGCGGCGGCTGGCTGCTGCAGGTTCTGCCCCGGCTGAGTCGCCGCGGGTCCAGGCAGCGCTTGACCGCACTTGGGGCACGCCTTCCAGGCGAGGTCCTCGATCGTCGCGCTGCAGTTGGGGCAGCGCGCCGGCGCGAAGGGATCAGCCGCGCCACAGAACGGGCAGGCGGCGACGTCGCGCTCGATGTACTTGCCGCAGTGCGGGCAGGGATGCTTGTAGGTGGGCATCAGTCTCCCTCAGTCTGGTCGGTGCCCGGCCACGGATTCGTCGCGCCGGGATTGGCCGCGTTCCACTTGATCACCTCGTCCAGGGCCGCCGTCCACGCGGCTTCGTCGGTGTGGATGAGCCGCCCGACAAAGCGCGCCCGCGCTGCCTGCAGCGACGGCAGCGCGGCGATGGCCAGCCGCTGGCGCTGGTTGCGCGCATCGGCCAGTGCCGCCTGGGGCAGATAGATGGCACTGCGCAGGAAGCGGCTGTCGATCAGGCACTCGGACACGTCGAAGACGGCTGCCTCGAGCGCGTCCCGCGCCCGGAAGAGGTAGGTCGCGTGGGCGCCTTCTGACACCAGCTCGAACGCGAGCAGGTCACCCGGCAGGCCAACCAGGAACCAGGCCATGTGCTCGCTCGGATCCAGCGGAGTCGCCGGGGCGAGGGCGATCCAGCGCGCCGCACCGGCACCACCGGTGGACTTGGCGACGAGGGCCGCGTAGGTCGCGGCGAAGGTTGGCTCGGAGAGGACGGCGCGCTCGATCGGGTTCCAGCCGTCGCCCAGCTCGGCGGGTCTGGTCGGCCGCCCGTCGACAAGCAGGCTGCCCGCCCGTTGTCGGTCGGCCAAGGGCAGATCCGGGGTGAGGCGGGCCACGATCGCGGCGGCATCGGCCAGCGCCCCATCGTGCAGCGTCGAGAAGCGCTGCGCTGTCCGGACCGTGTCCAATCCCAGCCCGGGCAGCTCGAAGGAGGTGCCGTCACGTCCGGGACGGTCGGCGGTCTTGATGGCGACCTTGCCCGTGGACTGATCGGGCCGCACGGCGGCGATGTCGGCGCGCCGCACCGCGCGCCACGGCCGGCGCTCGTCGAGCGGTATCAGCACGAAACCCCACGGGTGGAAGCAGAGCTGAGCGACACCGTGTTCGTTGCTTGCGGCGTACTCGACGAGTTCCAGTCGCTCCCCTTCCGGCAGCTCGACCAGGCGATCGGCCAGCATCTGGCGGGCACGCCGTTCACGCAACTCGCCGACGAGCGTCGCCAGGCCACTGCCCAGCTGTTCGGCCACGAGCCGCACCTGGCCACCACCCAGCACGAGCAGCACGCGGCCCTGGTCGACGGCGATCGTCTCGATGTCGCGGTAGGCCGCGCTCACGGGCGGTTGGCCCGCGATTGTGAGCGTGAACGCCTCCGAGCCAAGCTCCAGCCGGAACGCGCTCGGGCCGGTGTCGTGCGCGAGATTGCGTCCCAGGCCGGTCACCACGACCGGCGCGTCAGCTGTCGCCGCCATCGCGCCCGATCTTAGCGACGGCAGCCCCGCGACCGCGGAGTGAGTTTGCGTCTTTGCGCAAGTAGTGAGAGAATTGTGGCTCGATGACGAGCCCTACCCTGACGCCGCTCAGCCCGATCAGCCGCGAGGACGACTTCCAGCGCACCGCCAACGTGGCGCGCGCCCTGGCCGATCCCAAGCGACTGTGCGTGCTCGAGACGCTGGCCACAGGTGAACGCTCGGTCAGCGAGCTCTCGCGTGACGTTGGCTGCCAGGTGCCCAACATGAGCCAACACCTTGGTGTGCTGCGCTCAGCCGGCCTGGTCGCCGCGCGACGCGAGGGAACAACGATCTATTACCGATTGGCCGACACCCGAGTGATCGAGGCGTACCGGCTGATGCAGAACATCTCGCGCTGAACGGGAGGAAAGGTCAAGGAATGTCAGAAATCAAGGTCGCGACAGACGCCAATTTCCAGGAGCTGGTCCTGGGCAGCGATAAGCCCGTGGTGGTCGACTTCTGGGCCACCTGGTGCGGTCCCTGTCGCATGGTCGCGCCGGAGATGGAGAAGCTCGCCGCGAAGTACGACGGCACCGTCCAGGTCGTCAAGGTCGACGTCGACGCGAACCCCGTCCTGTCGCAGGCGTTCAACATCATGAGCATCCCAACGATCGCGTTCTTCCGACCGGGATCCGATCCGGCCGGCAAGCCGTATACACCTCAGGGAGTTGTCGGTTTCCGACCGCTCGAGCAGCTCGAGCAGCAGTTCGGACTGAAGCAGTTCCTGCCGGCTGAGAAGCCGGCCGACCAGTCGGCCCCCGCCGCCTGACCTAGCAGTCCTCCCTCCTCCTCTGAGACCCCGGCCCCGTCCGCCGGGGTCTCGTCGTTTCCGACGGGCGAACTTCGACCGTGCCGTGGGCTACGGCTGCCGCGGGACGGTCGAATACGCCGGTTTCCAGCAGTCGGCCGACCCAGGTGGCGCGGTTTACGGCGATTCCGGTCGTGCCACGGCAGGCGTGACCGGGAAGGGCTCCTATATGCGGACCGAATGCCCGGCTGCCGGTGCATTCGGCCGTGGGACGAGAAACGCCCCGCCCGGCCCAGACGATCCTCAGCGAACGGCGAGCTTCCACGCGACGCGGAACCAGGCGTGCAGCCGGTCGATCGCCAGGTCGTCCCAGGTCTTGGGAGCGAAGCTGATCCAGTCCGGC
>DAIERN010000028.1 GCA_027346765.1 Chloroflexota bacterium
CATCCCTTCCGCGAAAGCTTCTGCACGTATCCGGTGCGCGTTCCCTCGGAGTAGGTGTACGTGAGGGTCACCGCGAGCCAGAGCGTCATCCCGATGACCGGCACCATCACGAGCGTGAGCAGGGTCAGCTTGCCCCAATGCCGTCGGAGAAGGCTGGGGCGGGGCGGGGGAGGGGTTTCGGCCGCCGGGGCGGGCGGAGGAGGGGTTTCGTCCGACATGGTGGGACAATCCTTTGCAGGGTACCGAGTGTGGATTATCGCGCCCGGAACCGCCGGCGTCCACCGCGCGTTAGTTTTCCAGTGTCTTCAGCCCTGAATCCCGTGGTCTTCTCTCCACGCAGAAACACCGTCACGGCGCACGTCGGCCACGTGGCCGTCGGCTCGATGCATCCGGTGGTCGTCCAGTCGATGACCAACACCGACACCGCCGATCCCGTGTCAACGGCCGAGCAGGTGATGGCACTCGCCCGCGCCGGATCGCAGTTGGTGCGCGTGACGGTGAACAACGACGAGGCCGCCGCCGCGGTACCCGAGATGGCGCGGCGCGTGGCTGGCGCCGGTGTGGACGTGCCGATCATCGGCGACTTCCACTACAACGGCCATCTCCTGCTCGCCAAGTATCCCGACACCGCGCGCGTGCTGGCGAAGTACCGCATCAACCCGGGCAACGTGGGCGCGAAACGCCATGACGAGAACTTCGCGACGATCGTGCGCGTCGCGGTAGACAACGCCAAGCCCGTGCGCATCGGCGTCAACTGGGGGTCGCTCGACCAGGCGCTCCTGACCGAGCTGATGGACGCCAACGCCAAGGCCGCGGAACCGGCCGACTCACGCGACGTGATGATCGAGGCGATGCTCCAGTCGGCGCTGCGCTCCGCGGAGCTGGCCGAGGAGACCGGCCTGGGCCACGACCGCATCATCATCAGCGCCAAGATCTCGCAGGTGCGCGACCTGGCCGACGTCTACCGGCTGCTCGCCAAACGCTGCGACTACCCGCTCCACCTGGGCCTGACGGAGGCGGGTATGGGCATGAAGGGCATCGTGGCGTCGGCCGCCGGGCTTGCCTTGCTGCTCGACGAAGGCATCGGCGACACCATCCGCGTTTCGCTCACACCCGCGCCCGGCGGCGACCGCACGGAAGAAGTGCTCGTCGCGCAACAGATCCTCCAGTCGCTCGGCCTGCGCTCGTTCACCCCACAGGTTTCGGCATGCCCCGGGTGCGGCCGCACCACGAGCACGTTCTTCCAGGAGATGGCCCAGCAGATCCAGGACTACCTGCGCGACCAGATGCCCGTGTGGGCGCAGTCCTACCCCGGTGTCGAGGAGATGCGCGTCGCGGTCATGGGCTGTGTGGTCAACGGCCCGGGCGAGTCGAAGCACGCCGACATCGGCATCTCGCTGCCGGGCACGTTCGAGGAGCCGGTCGCGCCGGTGTTCGTAGATGGCGCGTTGCGCACCACGTTGCGCGGCGACGGCCTGGTCAAGGAGTTCATCGCGATCCTCGACGACTACGTCACGCAGCGCTATGGCTCGGCCGCCAGCGCTTCGTAAGCGCCTGCTGGACTTTGCGTCGCGCCCAAGAAGCTGGTCAAAACACTCGTCTGACCATCTCCATACCCGCACTATCACTAACCGGCCGGATGGTGGCCCCCACCACCGAGATTCTTACAAGCCGGATGTCACGAGCCGCGATCCGCCCGCGTGAACGGGCAGACAGGCGGGAGGTCACCGCCAACTCCTGGGCTCACAGGCCCCTTCGTAGTGATAGTGCGGTTACCGGTGCGCCCAGCGCGTCCTCGGACTCAAGGCGTCGCTGCTCGCTGCGCTAGCATTCGCGGCCCGTGACCGACCAGAAAAGCCGCTTCGTCTCCAACATCACGCCCCAGTCGCAGGACTTTCCGGGCTGGTACAACGACGTCGTCCTCAAGACGGAGATGGCCGACTACTCGCCGGTGCGCGGCTGCATGGTTATCCGGCCCTACGGCTACGCGATGTGGGAGTCGCTGCGCGACCAGCTGGACCGCTACATCAAGCGCACCGGCCACGACAATGTCTACTTCCCGCTGTTCGTGCCCAAGAGCCTGCTCGAGAAAGAGGCGGCGCACGTCGAGGGCTTCAACCCGCAGGTGGCGTGGGTCACCCACGCGGGCGGCGAGGAGCTGAGCGAGTGGCTCGCGATCCGCCCGACGAGCGAGGCGATCATCGCCGAGAAGGTCAAGGACTGGGTCCACTCGTACCGCGACCTGCCGCTGCTCTTCAACCTGTGGAACAACGTCGTTCGCTGGGAGCTGCGCACGCGGCTCTTCCTGCGCACCGCCGAGTTCCTGTGGCAGGAGGCGCACACCTTCCACGCGACCGAGCAGGAAGCCGCGGACGAGGTCGCCACGGGGCTCGAGGGCTACCGCTCAGCCTGCGAAGACTGGCTCGCCATCCCCGTGATTCGCGGCCGCAAGACCGACAGCGAGAAGTTCGCCGGCGCCGACTACACCCACACCATCGAAGCGATGATGGCCGACAAGAAGGCGCTCCAGGCGGGCACCAGCCACATGCTCGGCCAGAACTTCGCGCGGGCCGCGGGCATCGAGTTCCTCGATCGCGAGAACAAGCTGCAGCATCCGTACGGCACGTCATGGGGTTTCACCACGCGCATGATCGGCGCCGTGGTGATGGTGCATGGCGACGACTCCGGCCTGGTGTTGCCGCCCAACCTCGCGCCGACACAGCTGGTGATCGTGCCCATCTTCCGGTCGGAGGATGACCGGCGCGTGGTGGCTGAGGCGATTGAGTCGGTGCAGAAGTCACTGGCCGACGTGATGACCGCATCCGGTCCACTGCGCATCAAGGTCGACTGGCGCGAGGAGTCGCCCGGCTTCAAGTACAGCCACTGGGAGCTGCGCGGCGTGCCCTACCGCCTCGAGATCGGGCCGCGCGACGTCGCCGCCGGTAGCGGCGTGCTCGTCCGGCGGGTGGATCGTGACAAGCAGCCCATCGCGCTGACCGCACTGGCGGCCGAGCTACCGGCGCGGTTGGCCGACTACCAGCACAGCCTTTTCCAGCGCGCCCTCGACTTCCGCGCGGCCAACACCCACAACGCCGATACCTACGACGAGTTCAAGTCGATCCTGGACACCGAAGGCGGCTTCCTGATGGCGCCGTGGTGCGGCAGCGCCGAGTGCGAGCGGCAGGTCAACGCCGATACCGGCGCGACCATCCGCTGCATCCCCTTCGATTCGCCCGACGAGCCCGGCAAGTGCCTCGTTGACGGCAAGCCGTCCGAGCGGCGCGTCCTCTTCGCCCGAGCTTACTGACCCCCGGCCCGCTGGTCGGGCCGCGTGGCCTGCGCGTGTATACTTTGGGTCGATATTTTGGCCGCCGCTGAACGTGGGTGACCCCCACGTTTATTTATGCGGCGGGACCACCTCGCCAGCGGGGGAGCCTTAGGGTCGACTGAAAGGAGGGCGCACTTGGACCGAGAGACTCTTGGCGCGCTCCTGCAGCTGAACGCGGAGAAGAACATCCCACGCGAGCAGCTCGTCGCCAGCCTGGCTGAGGCAATCGAGTCGGCGTACCGACGCGCGACCCCGGGCAACGAGAACGTCTACGTCGAGTTCAACGAGAGCGCCGGCGGCTTCAAGGGCTACCGCGCGATGCGCACCGTTGAAGAAGTGTTCGACCCGCAGACCGAGTTCACCCTCGAGGAAGCGCGCAAGGTAAAACCGGACGCTCAGGTCGGCGACCTGGTCAAGCTCGAGGACATCGACACCACCCAGATGAGCCGGGTCCATGCCCAGATGGCCCAGCAGCTGTTCCGCCAGCGCCTGCGCGAGGTGGAGCGGGAGCAGGTGTTCGGCCAATACGCCCAGCGCGAGTCGGAGATCATCACCGGCACCGTGTCGCGGGTCGAGCCGCGCGGCGTGATCCTCGACGTCGGCCGTGCTGAAGCCGTGCTGCCCGTCACCGACCAGAGCGCGAGCGAGCACTACCGCATCGGCCAGCACGTCAAGGCGTACGTGCTCGAGGTTCGGCGCACCACCAAGGGTCCGCTGATCTACGTCAGCCGCACCCACAAGAACTTCCTGCGCCGCCTGTTCGAGCTCGAAGTGCCCGAGATTCACGGCGGCACGGTCGAGGTCAAGGCAATCGCCCGCGAGGCTGGGTCGCGCTCCAAGGTAGCGGTGTCGAGCCGCCAGGAGGGGCTTGACCCCGTTGGTGCGACGGTTGGCCAGCGTGGTGGCCGCGTACAGGCTGTCGTCGCTGAGCTGGGCGGCGAGAAGATCGACATCATCCCGTGGCACGAGGACCCCGCGGTCTTCGTCGCCAACGCGCTCAGCCCGGCGCAGGTCGTGCGCGTCGACATAGATGAGGAGAACCGCATCGCCAGCGTGACCGTGCCTGAGCGAATGCTGTCGCTCGCCATCGGCCGCGAAGGCCAGAATGCGCGCCTCGCGGCCAAGCTCACCGGTTGGCGCATCGATATTCGCTCAGATCAGGCGCCGCCGCGCCCGGTGATTGCGCCTGCGGCGCCCGCTGAGGCAGCCGCAGAGCCGGTTGCGGCCGCTGAACCCGCCGCGGCCGTCGAGGAGCCGGTATCTGCCGACAGAAAGCAGCCGGCAAAAGCAAAAGCCGCACCCAAGGCGAAGGCTGCCACCAAAGCCAAGGCTGAACCCAAGGCAAAGGCTGAGCCCAAGACCGCAGCCAAGAAAGCGGTCGCTGCGAAGCCCGTTGTCAAGGTGCCCGTCAAGCCAAAGGCCGCGGCCAAGCCGAAGGCAGCGCCCAATGCCGCGGCCAAGAAGGCCGCCAAGTGATGGCCGTGGAACGCGAGCACGCCGTGCAGCCGCTGCCAGCGCGCAAATATCCGACGCGCACCTGCGTGGCCTGCCGGACCGAGCGCCAGAAGCGCGACTTCGTGCGCGTCGTGCGCGCGCCGGACGGCACGCTGAGCATTGATACAACAGGTCGCGCCAACGGCCGCGGTGCATATCTATGCGCCGACGGCTCGTGCTGGGCCGACGCACTCAAGAAGAAGTCCATTGAACGCGCGCTCGGGGTAAGCATGCCGCCCGAAGTGCGCGTCCAGCTCGAGGGGGGAGTCGGTCATGGCCCGTAGTCGAAGCGGCACGCGCAACATGCGCGGTCCACGCAAGCCACCGCGACGGGGTGACGGCGGCGCGACCGCGCCGGTCCAGGTCGCCGAGCCGGTCTCACGCGGCGCCGTTGAGATCCCCAGCGCCATCACCGTTAAGGACCTCGCCGAGCTGTTCGGGGTAAACCCCGCGGACGTAATCCGTGAGCTGATCAAGAGCGGCATCTTCGCGACGATCAACCAGCTGATCGACCGCGACACGGCGAGCCTGGTCGCGGCGGAGCTCGGTTTCGAGGTTGCCGAGGCGGCCGTGCCCGAGCAGACCGAGGCCAAGAACGGCAAGGAAGCGCCCACCCCGCAGGCGACCAAGGAGGTTCTCTTCGAGGAGGACGACCCCAGCCTGCTCCAGCCCCGACCGCCGATCGTGACCGTCATGGGCCACGTCGACCATGGCAAGACGAGCCTGCTCGACGCGATCCGGACGACCACCGTTGCATCGGGCGAGCGCGGCGGCATCACCCAGCACATCGGCGCGAGCGAGATCGACAAGGACGGCCGGCGCGTCGTCTTCCTTGACACGCCCGGTCACGAGGCATTCACCGCGATGCGCGCCCGCGGCGCCAAGGTGACCGACATCGCCGTCCTGGTCGTCGCGGCCGATGACGGCGTCATGCCCCAGACGCTCGAGGCGATCGACCACGCCAAGGCGGCCAAGGTGCCGATCGTCGTCGCGGTCAACAAGATCGACAAGCCTGAGGCGAACCCAGAACGGGTCAAGACCGAGCTGTCCGAGCACGGCGTGGTGATCGAGGAATACGGCGGCGACGTGCCGCTGGTGCCAGTCAGCGCCAAGACCGGCGCCGGCCTGACCGACCTGCTCGACACGATCCTGATCGTGGCCGACGTCCAGGAGCTCAAGGCGAATCCCAAGCGCCCGGCGATCGGCACGGTCGTCGAGGCCGAGCTCGACAAGGGCCGCGGTCCGGTCGCGACGGTGCTCGTCCAGACAGGCACGCTCAAGGTGGGCGACATCGTCGTCGTCGGCGACACCTACGGACGCGTCCGGGCGCTGGAGAACAGCCGCGGCGCGCGCATCACCAAGGCCGGCCCGTCGTCGCCGGCTGTCATCCTGGGCCTGGCCGAGGTGCCGGCGGCAGGTGACATCCTGAGGGTCGTCGCGGACGAGAAGGCCGCGCGGACGATGATCGAGGCGCGTCGCGCAGGTGCCGCGCCGGAGCAGACCGGCCGCGCCACCCTCGAAGACCTCTATCGCCAGATCCAGGCCGGTCAGACCAAGGAGCTGCGCGTCATCCTCAAGGCTGACGTCCAGGGCTCGCTGGGCGCGATCAGCCACGCCCTGGAGCAGATCCAGAACGACGAGGTGCGGATCAACGTCCTGCACGAGGGCACGGGCGACATCACCGACAACGACATCCTGCTCGCCTCGGCCTCGAACGCGATCGTCGTCGGCTTCAACACCAAGGTTGACCCGCAGGCTCGCCGCACGGCGGAGGCGGAGGGCGTCGACGTGCGCCTGTACGACATCATCTACCAGCTGACCGATGAGATGCGCGCCGCGCTGAGCGGCCTGCTCGAACCGGTTGAGGTCGAGGTCGTCGAGGGCCGCGCCGAGGTGCGCCAGATCTTCAAGTCCGGGCGCACGGTCATCTGTGGCTCGTACGTGACGGACGGCCGGATCGTGCGCAGCGGCGCTCGCGTCTATCGCGGCGGCAAGCTCATCGCCACGGACAAGATCGACTCGCTCCGCCGCTTCCGCGACGACGTGCGCGAAGTCCAGACGGGCTACGAGTGCGGTATTGGCCTGGCCGGCTTCAACGACGCCGAGGTGGGCGACATCATCGAGTGCTTCAGCCAGCAGACTGTTTCGCGAGTAGTCAGCGCCTAGCTGCGGGGCTGCGCCATGACCCAGCGAACAAGACGCCTCGATGAGCTGCTGCGCGAGGAGATCAGCGACATCATCACCCGCCAGGTCGATGATCCGCGCATCGGTTTCATGACGATCACCGATGTCGAGGTTGCGCCTGACCTGCGCCATGCCAACGTCTGGGTGTCGGTCATCGGCTCGGCCGACGAGAAGAAGCAGACGCTGCGCGCGCTGGCGCACGCGATGCCCTTCGTGCGCCAGCGCCTGGGCCGGCTGCGGCTCAAGCGCATCCCCGACCTGCACGTCAAGGAAGACGAGACGGCCGCCCGCGGGACGCGCGTCATGAAGATCCTCGAGGAGCTGGAGCAGGGCGGCAGCGGCGAGCTCGAACCGTCGGTCGAGACGCTGCCCTCGCCCAAGAAGAGCCGCGAGCCGGAGAAGGCCGAATGACACTCAGCTCGCTCACGCCGGCGGACCTGGCGGCCGTGCCGGCTGACGTCGTCGCGCGGCTGCACGCCGCCCACGACGTGCTGACGATCTGCCACGAGAACCCGGAGGCAGACGCGCTGGGCTCAGCATTGGGCCTCGCGCTCGCCCTCGAGACACTGGGCAAGCGGGCCACGCCAGTGTGCTCCGACGTCGTGCCACCGATGTACGACTTCATGCCCCACATCGATCGCTTCCGGCGCGACCCGGAGTCCGACCACGCGTATGACCTGATCGTCGTGGGCGATTGTGGCGATCTCGCGCGGGTAGGCTCGGTTCTGGCGCGCCACGCTGAGCTCTTCGGCCGCGTGCCCATCGTCAACATCGACCATCACATTAGCAATCCCGGTTTCGGCGCGTTCAACTGGGTCGACGCGACTGCCGCGGCAACGTGCGAGATGGACACGCTGCTCATGGCCGCGCTGGGCGTGCCGCTCGATGCCGCCGGTGGCGCGGTCGCCGCCAACCTGATGGCAGGCGTCGTGATCGACACCGCCAACTTCCAGCATCCCAATGTCACGCCGCGCACGCTGCGCGTCGCCGCCGAGCTGGTGGCGGCCGGCGCGCCCCTGTCGGACACGGCACGCCTGCTGTATCGCACCAAGCCCAACCGCCAGCTGAAGCTCTTCGGACTGGTGCTGGCCCGGTTGGAGTCGGAGCTCGACGGCCGGCTGGTCTGGTCGGCCCTGTACGAGTCCGACTATGCCGCATCGGGCGCCACCGTCGAGGACACCGAGGGCCTGTCCGACCTGCTCAGCCAATCGGCCAGCGCGGAGATCATGGTGCTGTGCCGTGACATGGGCGAGCGGACCAAGATCAGCGTCCGCACTCGTGAAGGCGGGCCCGACGCGACAGTGCTGACCGGCATGTTCGGCGGCGGCGGCCACGCCCGGGCATCGGGCGCGACCTTGCCGCTGCCCATCGGCGAGGCGATCCCTGCTGTGCTCGAGGCCGCGCGGCGGCAGCTCGGCGAGCGTGGCTGACGCGGGCGGCATCGACGGCATCGTCGTCGTCGCCAAGCAGCCCGGACCAACCTCGCACGACATCGTCGCCCTCATCCGCCGGCTGGCGGGCGTCAAGCGCGTCGGCCACGGTGGCACGCTGGACCCTTTTGCCGCGGGCGTGCTGCCGGTCTTCGTGGGCCAGGCGACGCGCCTCGTCGAGTACCACATGCGCGACGACAAGGAATACCGGGCACTGGTTGCCTTTGGCGCCCGATCGACCACCGATGACCTCGACGGCGAGCTGACCCCGACCGGCAACGCACCCGCCCGGGCCGAGCTGGACGCCGCCCTGGATGGCTTTCGCGGCGAGATCGACCAGGTCCCGCCCGATTACTCCGCGGTACGTGTTGCGGGCCGGAAGGCATACGAGCTGGCGCGGCACGGCGAGAAGCCCGAGCTGCGCCCGCGCCACGTGACGATTCACCGGCTCGATGTCACCGCGTGGGATGAAACGGACCCGGCGCGACCCCTCGCGACCGTCGAGGTGCGCTGTTCGGCGGGCACGTACATCCGCAGCCTGGCGCGTGACCTGGGTGAGCGGCTGGGCTGCGGCGCCTATCTCGCGGCGTTGACGCGCACCGCCAGCGGCCCATTCCAGATCGACACGGCGCATGGGCTGGACGAGGTGCGCGCCAAAATGGCCGCTGGACGCGCGAACGAGCTGCTGCTGCCCATGGACACCGGGCTCGACTTCCCCGAGTTGACGCTGACGCCGGCGGAGCTCGTGCCGTTCGCGCGCGGGCAGCAACTCAGGCGCGCCGGCACGCTGCCGGGGGAGGGGCTGGTGCGAGTTCTTGACGCCAGCGGCCGCCTCGTGGCGATCGCCCGCGCCGCTGACGGGATCCTGTCGCCGGAGAAGGTGTTCGCCGCGTAAAGTGTTCGCCGCATGAAGCGGCTGACCTCGATCGACGCGCTGCCCAAAGGCCTGCGCTTCGTCCTTGCCATAGGCGTGTTCGACGGCGTTCACCGCGGTCACCGGCGGGTCATGGCCGCGCTGCGCCGCGCTGCCGCGCGATATGACGCCCAGCCAGTCGTCTTGACGTTCGACCCGCATCCGGCGCAGCTCCTGCGCGGCAGCGCGCCGCCCAGCCTGTGCGACACGGCCGAGCGGCTGGCGCTGCTCGAGCGCGAAGGCGTGCGCACCGTCGTCGTCCAGAAGTTCGACCACACCTTCGCCGACCAGCCGCCGGACGCATTCCTGCGCCGGCTGTGCCGCGATCGGCAGCTGATGGCGTTGGTGATGACCGCCGAATCGGCCTTCGGACGGGACCGGGCCGGCGGCCTCGCGGCGGTCAGGAGCCTGGCGCCGACACTGGGATTCAAGGTCATCGAGGTTCATCGGCTGGCCAACGAAGGGCTGACCGTGTCGAGCACAGGCGTGCGCAATCTCCTCGCGGATGGTCGGCTGTCCGCGGTTCGGCGGCTGCTGGGCCGCGACTACTCGGTGATCGGCAAGGTTGTGCGCGGCGACCGGCGCGGCCGCGGGCTGGGCTATCCCACGGCGAACCTGCAGTTCGACGCGCCTGTGGCGCTGCCCCCGGACGGGATCTATGCCGTTCGTGTGAGCTGGGATGGTCGCGATCCGCTCAACCCAACGAGACGCGCAGATGGCGTCGCGTCATTGGGGGTTCGCCCGACGTTCGAGGAGGACGGCCAGCGCGTCCTCGAGGTCCACCTCTTCGACATCGACGAGACGCTCTATGGCAAGCGGCTGCGGGTTGAGTTCGTCCGGCGGCTGCGCGGCGAACGGCGTTTCAGCGGCGCGGCGGCGCTGGTTCGACAGATGGATCGTGATGCCGCCCGGGCCCGTGCAGTCCTTTAGCGCTGCAGCACGCTGATCAGCGTCAAAGCTGCTCGGCTGGTAAACTCCGGCGGATTAAGAGACAAGGAAACATTGGAGGAACGGGTGCCCCTGGCGCGGGATACCAAGGAAGGCATCGTGGCGGACCACGCCCGATCAGACTCTGACACAGGCTCACCGGAGGTTCAGATTGCGCTCTTGACCGAGCGAATTAAAGGCCTGACGGAGCATCTGCGTACCTTCCCCAAGGACAATCACTCGCGCCGTGGCTTGCTCAAGCTCGTCGGGCAGCGACGGCGGTTGCTTGCGTATCTGATGCGCAAGGACAACGCCCGCTATCGCGCCGTCATCGGCCGCCTCGGACTGCGCCGCTAAGCAAGACCCGTCCTCCTCAATTGGAGGACTGATGCCAGTCACAACGATTTCCGCCGAGATCGGTGGTCGCACGCTGACCATCGAGACCGGCAAGCTCGCCCTTTTGGCGGGTGGCTCGGTCACCGTGCGCTACGGCGACACGATGATCTTGGGAACTGCGAACCGCTCGGATCCCCGACCCGGGCTCGACTTCTTCCCGCTCACGATCGAGTTCGAGGAGGCGGTCTTCGGATGCGAGCGAGAGCTCGAGGTGCCCCGGATGGAAGTGTGCCATGTTTGCTCCGGCTCAGGTGCC
>DAIERN010000029.1 GCA_027346765.1 Chloroflexota bacterium
TGGCCGATCACCGATACCCTGCCCAAGCCGCTGGTGCAGATCGCGGGCCGGCCGCTGATCGCCTACCACCTGGAGGCGCTCGCGCGGGAGACGCACAAGTTCGAGTCGCGCTACCTCGATCGAATGGTCGCGCCATACCCGGAGGGGATCGCCGTCTACCGCGAGCGGTCGCCCATCCACCACGTGGAGGGCTTCAGCAAGCCGCTGCTCGTCCTGCAGGGTCGCGACGACATGGTCGTGCCGATCGCCCAGGCGGAGCAGATCGTCGCGGCGCTCAAGCAACGTCGCATCCCGTACGCGTACCTGCCGTTCGACGGCGAGGGCCACGGCTTTCGCCAGGCGGCCAACATCCGCCGCTCGCTCGAAGCGGAGGCGTCGTTCTACGCGCAGGTCTTCGGCTTCACGCTGGCCGACGGGTTCGAGCCAGTCAAGGTCGAGTTCCTTGCCTGACAGGGCGGTCGCGGGGCGGCCCAGCGTGCTGATCGTCGGCGGGTTCGCGACGGCGCCGGTCAACTACTGGCCGCTCCGGGCGCGGCTGCTACGCCGGGGAGTGGCTCGAGTCGATATCGCGCCGTTGTGGACGCCCGACTGGCTGCTCGCCGCGTTCCTGGGCTTCGGCCCGATCCTGCGCCGGACCGGCCGTGCCATCGCCGCGTCCTATCGCGCGGCAGGCAACACGCCGCTCATCGTGGTGGCGCACTCGGGCGGCGGCATCGCAACGCGCCTCGCAATGAGTGATCAGCCGTTCAACGGCCGCATCGCCAACGTCCACGAGGCGGTGGGCTGCCTCGTGACACTGGGCACGCCGCACGGCCTGATCCATCTGCACAACCGCTACAAGCATGCCGGCCATGCCGCGGCCGCCTTCCTCGAGCGCGCCAATCCCGGCGCGTACTTCGCGCCGCGGACGGCCTATATCACCGTGGGCGGGCGCACGCCCGGCGCCGAGTTTGCCGGCCTCGCCGGGGTCGCGGCCAACGAGCTCTTCTCGATCGCGGTGGGCGACGAGACCCAGGATCTGGGCGATGGGATCGTGCCCTACTCGGCGGTCCACCTCGATGGCGCGACTCAATTGACTTACGACGACGTGCGCCACGGCATGATCGGCTCGCCGTGGTACGGCGACGATGCGATGCTCGATCGCTGGTGGCCGCAGGCGCTCGAGGCGTGGAAAGGGGCGCTACAGGCCCGTTCGGAGGCGGAAACGCCGGTCATGGCCTAAACTCCGCGGGCGGGGTGGAGCAGCGGCAGCTCGTCGGGCTCATAACCCGAAGGTCGGCGGTTCGAATCCGTCCCCCGCAACCATTGGCGCACATTGACCGAAGCGACCCCGCGGACCCGCCTCCCGGGGTCGTTTCATTTGTCCCGCTAGAGGATCTTCGCCAGCACCTGGTCCAGGCTGTCTGACGGCGGCGGGCCGTAGCTCACCGCGCGGACGATCCCGGCGCGATCGATGAAGTAGCTGACTGGCACGAAGGCGCCGTGATAGGCGGTCCACGCCGTGTCGCTCGCATCGACCAGCAACGGCCACTGGGCGTTGTACGTGGCCGCGAAGGCCGCGGCGCTCTGCGCGGAGTCGTCGTGGATGACACCCAGGATCTCGAGTCCCTCAGCCTGATGTTGGGCGCGCGCCGTGGCCAGCAGCGGGAACTCGTCGCGGCACGGCACGCACCAGCTCGCCCAGAAGTTGACGATGACGGGCCGGCCGCGGTAATCCGACAGCGCGACCTGCCGTCCGTCCACGGTGGCAAGACTGATCTCCGGCGCCGGCTGATCCAACAGTGGGTCGCGGCCAACGACGATCGTGCTCGGGTCGGCCGTGCCGCCCAGCCTGATCTGCGAGCCGATGTAGATGATCGGGATCGCCAGCACCAGCGCCAACGCCACGAGGGCGACGCGCGGCGGGAACATTGTCGTCACGCCCGGCTCAGGGAGACGGCGACGCCCCTGGCGCTCCGCCCGACTCGGCAATCGCCTGGACGGTCCCGTTCATGTTCGGATGGACCTCGCACTGGAAGTAATACGAGCCCGGCGGTATCGCCGATACCTGGTAGGTGATCGAACTGGGGCCGGTGATCCGCTCGCCGTGTAGGTAGGTCGTGGGCGCCGCGGCGCTGTCGCCAATGTCGACGTTGTGCGGCACGCCGGCCTGCTTGTTGTCGAACTTGAGCTCAAATGGCCGGCCGGCGGGCACGGCCAGCGTCTTGGTGTCGAATGACAGTGCGCTGCTGGCGCTGATCTCCGGCACGGCCGGGACGGCGATGGGCGTCGGAGTCGCTTCCGGCGGTTTGAAGCTGTTGAGGAAGGCGAGGCCGGTCGGCGCGAGCATAGCCAGGACGGAGATAAGCACCACCGCGCCGTAGAGCGGCACGAGCCGCTTGGGCCACACGGCGTGTGGGTCGCGCGTTCGCGGAACGGCGTGGCCCACGGCTTCGGTAGAGCGGTATTCCTGGCCCGCGTCCAGCAGCCAGCCGGCGGCGGCGATGATGCCCATGATCAGGCCACCGACCAACAGGATGCCGCTGAAGACGACGCCAAAGAGCATCACCGCCAGCGAGATGGGCGCAAAGAATGGCCACGGGCTGGGGCCGGGCATGTGCACGCCCACAGGTGGCTCGGGGTACTCCACCATCGCCGAGGTCAGCTCCGTGGTCGCAGGCAATGTGGCGACCGCACCATGTGCCGGAAGAGCGACCGCCATGGCCGACTCATGGGCACCCACCGCAGTTGCGCGCCATTCGCGCATCGCCTCGAGCAGCCAGCCGGCGATCGCAACTAGCGACACGATCAGGCCGATCACGAAGAGCGGCATGTTGACCGGCTCGGTTGGTTTGTGGTTGGCGTCACGGGTGACAAGGACGAGCGACGCGAGGAGGAACGCGGCGCCGATCGGAACGACGAACGGCCAGCGCGACGGCCCGGGCATGTGCACCCCGGGCGGCGGCATGCCCGGTGCGCGGCGTGGCACCCGCGAGCGGTTACGCGACCCGGCGCGCTGCCATTGCAGCGCCGTGAAGACCAGCCACACGGCGACCAGCACGATCAGCACCCACGGCAGCAGCGCGATCAGGTCGGTCCAGTTGGGGATGAGCAGCTGCTGGAGCAGCTGGAAGAGCATGTCGATGATCGACTGGCCTTCGAACATCATTCGCCGCTCAATCTAGGCGCGGTACATGCCTGCGCCGGCGCTATAGCTCGCGCGAGCCGCGCAGCAGGATGGCAAACACGAAGGCCATCGCGAAGCCAAGTACCAGGAGCATGGTCGCGCCGGCGACGTCGAGGCCCACCGTGTGGCCGTTCAGGAAGAAATAGGCGGTGCCCACCGCCATGAAGATCACCCCCAGGATCAGCGCGTTGCGCCAGACAAACATTGCGCGACTCCTACTTTAGGAAGTAGAGCGTCGAGAACAGGAAGATCCACACGATGTCGACGAAGTGCCAGTAGGCGCTGACCGCCTCGACCGCGACGTGGTGCTTGGCTGAGAACTGGCCCGCCACGCCGCGCAACAGGATGACGGCGATGCCCACCACGCCGCCGAACACGTGCGCGCCGTGGAAGCCGGTCATCGTGAAGAACAGCGTGCCGTAGATGCCGCTGTTGATGCCGAAGCCGTGCTCGACGACGAGCGAGTAGTAGTCGAATGCCTGCATCCCCAGGAAGACCGCGCCCATGACGAGCGTCACGGCCAGCGCGCGGTTCATGCCGGTGCGATCGCCCTTGCGGATGCGCCACAGGCCCCACTGCATGGTGAACGACGAGGCGATCAGGATGATCGTGGCGACAACCGGGATGATGCCCGGCTCGATGACGTTCTCGAGTCCGGGCGGCGGCCACGACTGGCCCTGCGAGAGGGCCGCGGCACGGGCATTGAAATAGGCGCCGAACAGCCCGGCGAAGAACATCGTCTCGCTGCCGATGAACAGCAGCATGCCCAGCAGGGCGGTGTTGATGCCTCCGGCGTGGCCGCCATCCGTCTCCGCGTGGGGCGCGGCCAGGATCTGCGTGTCGACGCTCACTTGGATCCCTCCGGAGCATCATCCCGTGTCTCATCGTGCGTCTCACCCGCGTGTGCCGGCAAGGCCACCGCATGCGTCGCCACCGCGCCGTGGCGCAGGTCGAACAGCGGCCGCTCAGAGCGGATGGGCGGCAGTGAGTCGAAGTTGTAGGTGGGCGGGGGGCTGGTCGTTGCCCACTCGAGGGTGTTGGCCTCCCATGGATCGTCGGGTGCGTTGCGTGGCCCGCGGAGCGTGATGAACACGTTCCAGATGAAGGGCACGATGCTCAGCGCGATGGTGAACGCGCCGATGCTCGACAGCAGGTTGAGCTCGGGCCAGCCCGGGTTGGGCGCGTAATCGATGATCCGCCGGATCATGCCGTCCAGGCCCAGCAGGTGCTGCGGGAAGAACGTCAGGTTGGTGCCCACGAAGAGGAGCACGAACTGCCACTTGCCCAGCCGCTCGCTGAGCATCCGGCCGGTCATCTTGGGGAACCAGTAGAAGAGCCCGGCGAAGATGCCGAACACAGCGCCCGCGACGAGCACGTAGTGCAGGTGCGCAACGACCCAGTACGTGTCCTGGACGTGGAAGTCAAATGGCACGACTGCCAGGAAGGCGCCGTCGAGACCACCGATCAGGAACAGGGCGATGAAGCCCAGCGCGTACAGCAGCGGCGTCGAGAAGCGCAGCTGGCCGCCCCACATCGTGGCCAGCCAGTTGAAGAACTTGATGCCGGTGGGTACCGAGATCAAGAAGGTGAAGAACGAGAAAAACGGCAGATAAACCGCGCCGGTGGTGAACATGTGGTGCGCCCAGACGCTGAAGCCCAGGGCACCGATCGCGCTCGTCGCGAAGACGAACGCCTTGTAGCCGAACAGCGGCTTGCGGCTGAAGACCGGCAGGATCTCGGTCACGATGCCAAAGGCCGGCAGGATGAGGATGTACACCTCTGGATGGCCAAAGAACCAGAACACGTGCTGCCACAGCACGGGATTGCCACCAAGCGCCGGATCGAAGAAGCCGCCGCCGTAGTTGCGGTCGATGAAGAGCATCATCAGGCCGGCCGTCAGGACGGGCACCGCGAACAGCAGCAGGACGCTCGTCACGAGCGTGTTCCAGACGAACAGCGGCATGCGCAGCAGCGTCATGCCCGGCGCGCGCATCTTGAAGATCGTGGCCATGAAGTTGATCGCGCCCAGGACCGAGCTCATGCCCAAGAGCACCAGCGCCATGAGCCACAAATCAAGCCCGGCGCCGCCCTGCGTTGACAGCGGCACATAGCCGGTCCAGCCGGCGTTTGCGGCGCCGCCGACGGCATAGCCGGAGTACAGCAGGAGGCCGCCCAGCGGGATCATCCAGAACGACAGTGCGTTGATGCGCGGGAAGGCCATGTCCGCCGCGCCGATCTGCAACGGCACGATGTAGTTCGCCAGGCCAGTAAACATGGGCATGACGAACAGGAAGATCATCGTCGTGCCGTGGATGGTGAAGAGCTGGTTGTACGTCTCGGCGTCGACGAACTGCACGCCAGGGAAGGCGAGCTCCGTACGGATGAGGAGCGCCATGATGCCGCCGGCGATGAAGAACAGGAACGACGTGAAGATGTACATCTTGCCGATCTTCTTGTGATCGGTCGTCGTCAGCCATTCGTAGATCCACGACCGGCGGCCCTGGTAGGTGATGGCGCCGGGGTGGGTGACAGTCGTTGTCGCCATGCTGCTCCTACTGTCCCACGTGCAGGGTGCCGGTCATGTTCGTATGAAGGCTGCAGAAGAACGTGTAGTCGCCCGCGGCCAAGGGCGGCGGCTGGTAGGTGACGGATCCGCCCCCATCAGCGTTGATCGGCGCATCCCAATCGCTGCCATCGGGATTGGCCTTGTGGATCGAGAAGTTGTGCGGCACCGCCGGGTCTGAGTTGGTCAGGTTGACCGACCAGGGGGTGTCCGCAGCGACCGACAGCTCCGTGGGATCGAAACCTTGGACCACGCCGACTGAGGTCACGCTCACAACGGGCGCATTCGAGGGCAGCGCGCTGGCGCTGGGCGGGGGCGCCTGTTGCTGGACTACCCAGGCGTCAAAGTCCGCTGGGGTCATCGCCTGCACAGTGAAGTGCATGTCGGCATGACCGATACCGCAGAACTCGGCGCATTGGCCGGCGTAGGTGCCGACCTGCTGGACGATGACGTCGAACTCATTGGTCCGGCCCGGGATCGCGTCCTTCTTGTAGAGGAACTGCGGTACGTAGAAGGAATGGATCACGTCCGTCGCGTGGAGGCGGATGCGGATCTTCTCGTTGATCGGCAGGGCCATCGTGGGGCCTTCACGGCCGGTGCCCGTCAGGCTGATGCCCTTGTCCTTGTATTCGAAGGTCCATTGCCACTGGAAGCCCGTGACATCGACGGTCATCTGTGGGTTGTCGCCTGGATCCTGGGCCGTTTCCACCTTGCCCAGCGTGTCAACCGTAAACACGAACATGGCCGTGACGATGATCGCCGGGATGAGCGTCCAGACCACTTCGAGCACGCCGTTGCCGTGGGTCTGCCTGGGCAGCTCCGTGTCCGTGGGCCGGCGGCGATAGCGCAGCACGATCCAGATCAGCAACCCCTCCACGAGGACGAAGACGCCGACCGCGATCCAGAAGATGAACGGGTAGAAGTTGGAGATGTAGCTGCCTTCCTGGCTCGCCGGCTGGAGCGGGAAGAAGCCCGGACCGGGGCCGCCCTGCCCGTAGCCCGGCTCGTAGCCGGGATGGCCCGCCGCGGCGCCTGAGCAGGCAGCAGCAATCGCCGCCAACAGGGCGACCAGCGCGACGCTCGCGACGCGGGTCTTGCGGAAGCTGGCTATTCGTTTCCGAAGGCCGACCAAAGGCACGCAGACTCCCTGTCTTAAGGTCGGGAAAAGCCGTCTGGGGTGTGGGCGCCACCTAACTGTGGGCGCCACCATAATAGGGCGTGATCAGGCGCATTGCCTTTGAACGCGGCGCGTTCGCAGTAGCGGCGCGATTCGGCGTTCTTGCCGCTGTGGCAGGGGGCTGGTTGACGGGACTTCCCAGTGCCGCGCTGGCTCATGGTGTCGCGCCAGACCCACGGTCCGCGACAGACGTCTTGCTGGCGTGGACGTTCGAGGCCCACGTCATCCTGCCGCTGCTGGCGGCGGCGCTGATCTATCGCTGGGCGGTCGGTATTGTGCGCCGTCAGCACCCCGCCAACCAGGTGCCGCGCTACCGGATCTGGGCGTGGTACCTGGGCCTGGCGGTGATCTTCATCGCGCTGGCGTCGCCCATTGGCACGTACGACGACACGCTCTTCACGATCCACATGGTTCAGCACCTGCTGCTGGTGATGGTGGCGGCGCCGCTGCTGGCGATTGGCGCGCCCATCACCTTGCTGTTGCGTGTCGCATCGCCGGCCGCGCGGCACAGGTTCTGGCTGCCGCTGCTCCACTCGCGCGTCGTGAAGGTGCTCGCCTTCCCGGTCGTGTCCTGGTGCGTCTTCGCCGCCGTCATGTGGGCAAGCCACTTCTCGCCGCTCTTCAACGCCGCGCTCGACAACGACTACATCCATCTCGGCGAGCACGCGCTCTACCTGGGCTCCGCGCTCCTCTTCTGGTGGCCTGTCGTCGGCGCCGACCCGTCGCCCTGGCGCATGCCCCACCCCGCCCGGGTGGCCTACCTCTTTCTGGGCATGCCCCAGTCGTCGTTCCTGGGCCTGGCCATCTTCTCGGCGCCCGAGCCGCTGTATGTGCACTACGAGACCCTGGCGCGGTCGTGGGGTCCGACGCCCCTCGCCGATCAGCAGCTGGCCGGCGGCATCATGTGGGCCGGCGGCGACGCGATCTTCCTGATCGCGATGATCTTGGCGCTGTGGGTCTGGCTCCGCGCCGAGGAGCGAGCGGGCCGCCTGGCCGACGAAAAGCTCGACCGCGAAGCCGCCGCCTCCGCCCGCTTGGGCCACGGACCCCGCGCGTCGTTTTCCGACGCTAACAACCGCTGAAGCCCCACGGGGAGGCCGGAAGACGTTGTGGAGTCTGAACTCCACGCTTGGCCGGAATGCCCCCGACCTGCGGACTGGATCGTTTGGTGCCCGGTGGTCGCGGTGGACGGTTCTTTGCGCCGCTAAGCGACGCAGGTGGGCGATAAGCGGCCGATAAGCCGATCCCGCCAGGCTTTGGCTCGTGGCCACCAGAGAAAGTGCAGCGGCACGGGGAATGCGGCGTGGGCGGGAGATCACGGCGTCATTGAGGGCGGAGTTGCGCAACGTCCGCATCGCAGCCGATGTCAGCGGCCGGGCCGTCGCGTCCAAGCTGGGTTGGTCGGAGGCCCGATAGCGACGTTTCGAATCCGGCGGCCGTCGCGCAAGCCTGGTCGATGTCAGCGCGGTGGCGGCCGTGTTGGGCATGGAGTTGTCGGCAACTCTCCATCCGTCAGGTGAACCGATCCGCGATAAGGGTCATCAGGCACTGATCCGTCGATTTCGCTCGCTGCTCGCAGCCGCATGGCACGTGACTGCGGAGGTCTCGTTGCCGGGACCTGGCGACTCACGATCGTGGGATCTCGGCCTGCGGCTGGCCGGCCAGCGAGTGGGGATCGAAGCTGAGACGGCGATTCGCGACATGCAGCGCCTCGTGCGGCGCATGCGAGCGAAAGAACGAGATGGCGGAATGGATGCGATGGTGCTCGCTCTGGCCGACACGCGCTCGAACCGAGCGCTGTTGCCGGAGCTACTTGAGGCGCTGGGGCCGGAGTTCGCGACGCCGCCGCGGCAGCTGCTGCGGGCGCTGCGCGCGGGACGACCTATGCCGGGTTCGGGGGTGATCCTGCTGTAAGTGCCGCATTCTGTGCCGCGTCCAGCGCGGCGAGCTCGTCGCGGACGTACGGATCTGCGGTACCCGCGGCGGCGTGCTGAGCGGCCAGCGATTGCTGGATCGCCCGGGCTTCGTCCAGCCGGCCAAGGGCGCGCAACGTCCGGGCGATGCACCAGCGGGCAACCTGGATCTCTGTCGGCTCGCCCTGCTCCAGGCGAGCGGCGAGCGCCTCCTCGAAGGTTGCCAGCGCGTCCGCCAGATCGCCGCGGTCGAATAGCGTCCAGCCCAGGTTGTTGAGCAGTGACCCGCGCCAGCGTCGGGCGCGAGGGTCATCTGCGCCAGCGGCGAGCTCGAGCGCGCGGCGATTGAGCGACTCCTGGTCGGCCGCGGGCGCGACGATCGCCACCATGTGCAGCGCGTCGACCGCCAGATGCTCCAACCCAGCCGCGCTGGCCAACTCGAACGCGGCCTCGAATAGCGGCCGGGCCGCGTCCGGGGAGCCAGAGGAATTCAGCACGCGGCCGCGCTCGAGCCCCACCCGGACCGCGAGCTCGGGATCGGACACAGGCAGCGAGTCGAGCAACGCCAGGGCGGACTGGTAGTCGGCGGAAAGCCCCAGCGCCCGACAGGCCTGGGTCAGCAGGACGTCGCGGGTGAGCTCCTGATCGGCCGAATCGGCGGCAGCCCTGAATCGGCCTTCTGAGGCGGCCGGGTCGTTGAAGTCCCACAGCGCATCGATCTGCGCCTGGTGCGACCGAGCGTCGTTCAGAGCGGCAGGAAGACGAAGACGTCGAGGATGATCAGCGCGAAGAGCGCGGTCAGGTACGTGATCGAGTAGCGGTACAGCCGAACCGCTCGCACATCTGTCCCCTCGCGCCACATCAGGAACGCCTGCATCAGGAAGAGCGCGCCCAGGACCAGCGCGCCAGCGAGGAATACCAGGCCCATCCGCGCGACGGTGAAGAACACCAGCGTCAGGCACACCATCAGCACGGCGTAGAGGGCGATCTGGCGCGTCGTTTCCGGCACGCCGTGCGTCACCGGCAGCATGGGCACGCCGGCGGCCGCGTAGTCCTTGCGCAGCCGCAGCGACAGCGCCCAGAAATGGGGTGGCGTCCAGTAGAAGACGATCGCGAACATCACCAGCGCTGGCAAGCCGATGTCACCGGTGACGGCGGCCCAGCCGATGACCGGCGGCAGCGCGCCGGCGGCCCCGCCCAGGACGATGTTCTGCGGCGTCGAGCGCTTGAGCAGCATCGTGTAAACGACGACGTAGAAGGCCATGGCGATCAGCGTCAGCAAGGCCGCCACGAGATTGGTCGTGAAAGCCATGACCGCGAAGGCGATCACGCCCAGGATCAGGCCGAACACCAGCGCATCTTCAGGCGAGACGTCGTGGGCTGGCAGCGGTCGGCGCCGGGTGCGCGTCATCAGGATGTCGATGTCGCGGTCGATGTAGCAGTTGATGGCGTTCGCCGCGCCGGCGGCCAGCGAGCCACCGACGAGCGTCCACAGCAGCAGGTCCAGCCGCGGCACCCCGCGCGCGGCCAGGAACATCGCCGGCACGGTGGTGACGAGCAGCAGCTCGATGATGCGCGGCTTGGTCAGGGCGACGTAGGCGCTGACCCGATCACGCAGGCTGGGGCTGGAGTCGGAGCTCCCCCCGGCCGACTGCCCGGCCGACCGATCGGCACCCGAGCCGACGCCGACCGTGATCTCCCCCGCCCGCGCGGCGAAGTAGCCCACGAACACCGCGCTGGCGAGCAGCGCCCAGATAGCCGCGCCCAGCGCAAGGTGGAGTGCCACGGCCCACGCCGCGAGCTGGGTCGAGATCTGCAGCGCGCCGACGATCACCTGTACGGCGTACAGGGCCGCGGCCGTGCCGACCAGCGCGACATCCGCGCCGCGGCGCGCGAACAGTCCCACCGTGACCACGCCGGGAATCTGGTTCAGGCGGCTTTCCAGCTCCGCCGGATGCTCGATGCGCAGCCCGTGCACGTCGAGGATCTGGTTGCCGTT
>DAIERN010000002.1 GCA_027346765.1 Chloroflexota bacterium
TCACGAACACCTTGATCGGCGCTGCCGACGACCGCCGCCGGCTGGCCGAGGAGTTGCTAAGGCTCGTCGGACCGCGCTAGCCGCCCCGCGTCAGCCGGGCCAACGCGAACTGGCCAGGGTCGCCACCTGAACCAGCTTAGCGATCGTGGCATCGTCGCTGCCGGTGAGGATGCCCAGGATCTGGAGCTGATTCGCGCCCTTTTGCACGTAAACCGCCGGCTGGCCCATGAAAACGCCGGTTACCGCCGGCAGACCGCCAACGGTTATGTCCTTGGCGCTGGAGCCGAAGAGGAAGTGGGCCGTCTGAAGGTCAGTGTCCGATTCGGTCGTGATGCTGACGCTGCTGAAATTCGAGAAGGTGAATGTGCACTTGTCGGAGCCGACGTCGGTCAGCGTCGCGGTGCCGCCCATCGCAGCGCCGATTTCTGCCGGGCTGATGAAGGCGCAGGTGCCACTCGTCGAGGGAATGACGCCCGGCGGCAACGTGGCGCCGGAGGGCAGCGCGAAGGACGGGAAACTGGGGATGGGCGGAATGCTGGGAATGGTGATGCCGCCGCACGCGACGACGAGCAGGGCAACCATGCCCAGCGAAACACTCTTGGTAAGTCGCATATTGGTTCGAACCTCTCTCCTCGAACTGGCTGCGGCCAGTCAAACCGCAGCGCGCGAGTTTACGACAGCGTACCTGACGCGGGCTTGTGAATCCGGCCACGGCTACCATCCGGCCGATGGCTGAGTCGGATGGCGCGTATCGCGCCGCGGGTGCGGACCTGTCGCGCGTGCACGTGGTGGTGCCGCTGCGTGGGGCCGAAAGCGGCAAGAGCCGGCTTGGTCAGGCGCTCGACGCGGAAGAGCGCGAGGTCCTCGTGCTGGGCCTTCTGGGCCGGACGCTCGACGTCCTCGCGGCGTGGCCGCAGGCGCTGCGCGTGTACCTCGTGACCGGCGACAACGCGACGGCGGAGATGGCACGCCGCGCGCAGCCGACGCTCACCGTCTTGAACGAGCCGCGCTCCAGCGGGATCAACGCCGCGTTGCGCGCTGCCCGGGACGCGGCCGTCGATCTTGGCGCAACCGCGGTCCTGATGCTCCCCGCGGACCTGCCGCTGCTGGAGGTGGCGGCACTCGACCGCCTGCTCGATGGCGCGGACGCGGCCCTCGCGGCGGGCAACGGCCACGCGCTCGTGGTCGTCGCCCCGGCCGACGCGCGCGGCGGCACCAACGCGTTGCTCGTCTCGCCGCCCAACCTGATCGAGCCGAGCTTTGGCGAGAGCAGCCTCGCGGCCCACCTGCTGGCCGCCAGCCGCGCCGAGGCGACCGTGCAGCTGGTCGTCGATCCGGCACTCGGCTTCGACCTCGACACGCCCGACGACCTGGAGCGCCTCGCCACTGACGCCGTCCTCGCACTTGAGGAACGTGGGCAGCAGATGCTCGCCACCCAGACCGCCCCGCACTAGAGCTGACGCGCAATGCCCACCATCACCGTCGTCCCGCTGCCGCCGCTGCCGGAGATCAAGCCGGGCGACGACCTCGCGGCGCTCATCGCCCAGGCCTGGTGGGAGCTGGCGGCCGCGAACAACGAACTCGCCCCGCGCCGCAACGACGTCCTGGTCGTGACCCAGAAGGCAGTCTCAAAGGCGGAGGGCAAGCTGGTCGACCTGACCACGATCACGCCCCGGCGCGACGCGGTCGAATTCGCCGCAAATTGGGATCGGGACGCGCGCCAGGTCGAAGTCGTGCTGAGGGAATCCAAGGAGGTCCTCAAGTTCGAGCGCGGCATTGTCATCAGCCGCACCAAGCACGGCTTCGTCTGCGCCAATGCCGGCGTCGATGCGTCGAACACCGGCCGCAAGGACATCGTGACCCTCCTGCCGGACGACCCCGACCAATCCGCGCGGGAGATTCGGGACCGACTACCCGCCCTGCTGGATATCCCCACCGAGCTTGCGCCCGCGGTGATCATCAGCGACTCGTTCGGCCGGCCGTGGCGCTTCGGAATCATGGACGTCGCGCTGGGCGTCGCCGGCATCGAACCGCTGATTGACCTGCGCGACACCCCGGACGCGGACGGCCGGATCATGCACTCCACGATCGTGGCCATCGCCGACGAGATCTGCAGCGCCGCGGAGCTCGCGGCGGGCAAGTCGAGCAGGCAGCCGGTTGTGCTCGTCCGGGGGGTCGAGTTCAAGGACCGCGGAGAGTCGGAGCCTTCGGTCCAGCGCGAAGTGGTTATGCCGACGGAGATGGACCTCTTCAAGTAGCCTCGGCTCACACGTGAAGATCGGTCTCCAGATCTCGTCCTTTTCCTGGCCGGGCGGCGACGCCCAGATCGGCCCAACCCTGGCGCGCATCTGCCGCGCGGCCGACGATGCCGGCTTCGACTCGATCTGGGTCATGGATCACCTCTTCCAGATCCGCAGTGTGGGTGAGATCGAGGAGCCCATGCTCGAGGGCACGACCGCCCTGGGCTTCATGGCCGCCCATACGAGCAGGGCGAGACTGGGGCTAATGGTCGGTGCCATCCCCTATCGCCAGCCCGGCATGTGGATCAAGTCGACGACGACCCTCGACGTTCTGTCCGAGGGACGCGCCTGGTTCGGTATCGGCGCGGCGTGGAACGTTGAAGAGGCGCGCGCCCTGGGCATGGCCTTCCCGGAGCTGCCCGACCGATTCCGACTGCTGGAGGACACCCTCAAGATGGCCCACCAGGCTTGGACGGGTGCGGGCGAGCCTGGCGCGCCATTCAAGGGCAAGGTCGTGAGGGCCGGGCGGCTGCTGAACTCGCCGCAGGTTGTGTCGCGGCCGCGCGTGCCCATCCTGGTGGGCGGTGGCGGTGAGCGCACCACGCTGCGCCTGGTCGCGCGCTATGGCGACGCGTGCAACGTCTTTGGCGCGCCGGACATGCTGCGCCACAAGTTCGCCGTTCTCGAGCAGCATTGCCACGAGGTCGGCCGCGCCTACAACTCCATCGAGCGGACCAACCTCTCGTCCGTCGCCATCACCCCGGACGGCGCGCAGGGCACCTTGACGCCGGACGGCCTCGTCGAGCGGCTGGGCAACTGGGCTGACGCCGGCTCGCACCACACGATCTTCTCCATCCGCAACGTCTGGGACCTGGCCAAGATCGAGCTAATCGGCCGCGATGTCATCCCCCAGGTGCGCGGTTTGGGCGAGCCGAGTCCGCTCTAGCCAAGGCGCCGGGATCGGTTAGCTGCTCGTCAGCCGCGATCGACGGAATCGCCAACCAAACGGCTGCGCCGCCGCCCGCGCGATCGTGCGCCCCGTATGAACCGCCGTGTGCCCGCGCCGTGGCCGCAACCATCGCCAGCCCAAGACCTGATCCGACCGCGCGCACGCCAACGCCGCGTTGAAACGGCGTGAACATCGCGGCCGGATCGTTGGCACCAAAGCCGGGCCCGCGATCGAGCACCGTCAGGCGGAGCAGCCGTGCGTTCGTCTGCAGCGACAAATCGCCGCGCAGCTCGATCTGCGCCGGACCCGATGAGTGGACGATGGCGTTGGCAAGCATGTTGATCAGTGCCTGCTCGACGCGCCGTCGATCGACCCACACGACCTGTGTCGTAACGTTCGTCGTGAGCGTGGCACCGTTCTGCTCGATGAGCGGTGCGACCGCCCGAAGCGCATGCGTCGCCAGGGATCGAGCTGACACTGGGGCGCGAACCAACGGATGCGCCTCATCGCCCACCGTTGCCAGTTCGAGGAGGCTCGACGTCAGGCTGGTCAGCCGAATCGCATCTCCCTGGGCGGCACGAAGGGCGGCGCGGTATTCAGTGATGTCGGCCCCATCGCGGTCAGCCAGGTCAAGCTCCGCACGCAGCGCGGCCAAAGGCGTGCGCAGCTCGTGCGACGCCAGCGCGACAAACAATTGCTGGCGACTTACGGACTCGCTGATGCGATCGAGCATCCGGTTGAGCGTCGCGGTCAATCGCCCGACCTCGTCCAGCTGCCGTGGCTGGGTCAGGCGCCGCTCAAGCTCAGCTGGACCAAGAGCGTCCGCATCTGCGATCAGGCGATCGATTGGTCGCAGCGCCCGTCCGGCAAGGATCCAGCCGACGACGAGCGATGCGACGCCAACGGAAAGACCCACGCCAAGCAGGATCCGCGCCAGCGTGCCCTGCGCGGCCGCGACCGGTGACAAATCGGCGCCGGTGACCACGGTCGTCCCATCACCTGCGCGATCCACGCGCACGAGAAAAGTACGGCCGGCTGCTTCGAACACGCCCGCCGCCGCTGGCACGTGCGCCGGCGCGGCCGCGGTGGCATCGATGACTTGTCCCTTTGAGTCGAGCATGACCACCCAGATACCCGGGGTCGCGTTATCAGCCTCCTGCAGGCCAGCCTGACCTTGGTTCTCGAGAGCAGCCAGGACAGCCTCAGCCTGTGTCGCCAGGGAAGTCTGGACGGCCTGGACGAGGCTCTCGCTCATCTGCCACCAGACAAGTGCTCCGACCAGCGCGAGCGTCAGGGCAACGCCGATTCCATATGCCCACGTCAGCCGAGTGCGAATGCTCATGCCACGCTGGCCGATCGAAGGACATAGCCCTTCCCGCGGATGGTCTCTATCTGGGGCGCGCGCGGGTGCTGCCTGAGCAGACGTCGGAGCACGCCGACGTAGACGTCAACGATGCGCGGATCGCCGTCGAACGCCCAATCCCAAACCTGGTCCAGGATGACTGCTCGGGTGAGCACTTCGTCTGCCCTCTTGGCGAACAGCTCGAGGAGCGAGAACTGCCGAGCCGTAAGTGCAAGATCGACCTCGCCGATACGCGCCCGATGCGCAGCCGGCTCGAGGGTCAGGCTGCCAACCACGAGTGCCGGCGTGCGATCGCTTGGCCCGCGCCGGTCGAGTGCCCGGAGGCGGGCCTCCAATTCGGCAAAGGCGAATGGCTTGACGAGGTAGTCGTCGGCACCCACGTCAAGGCCGCGCACGCGATCAACGACCGCGTCGCGTGCGGTGAGCATCAGGACCGGCGTTTGGTCGCCGGCCGCTCGGAACTCGCGGCAGAGCTCGAAACCGTTGCCGTCGGGCAGCATGACGTCAAGCACGTAGATGGCATAGCTCGACTCCTGCGCAAACCAGCGCGCCTCCTCCGCGGTGGACGCGACATCGACGGAGTGCCCGGCCCGTTTCAGGCCCCGAACAACGACCGTGCGCAAGCGCAGGTCATCCTCGAGGAACAGCAGCTTCATGCCGCCCATGATCCGCCGCACAACATGAATCAAACGTGAATGGAGCGTGAATCCAAGCCGGGTCCGGATTCACCTGATGTTCACGACCCAGGGCGCAGGCTGCCTTCAAGTCGGGAGGTCCCCGACATGTCGAACAAGGAGATGACGTGAAGCTCAACCGAGTTCGGATCGCAGCGCTGGGCGCGTCAGCGATCCTCATCCTCGCAGGGGCCAGTGCGGCCTTTGCCCAGAACCCTTCGGCCCAGCCGGTGACGGCCGCGCCAGAGCCTGCCGTGGAAGAGCCGGCTGGCCCGGACACCGACAACGTCCAGCAGGGCGATCAGTCGGGCCCCGATGAGGCCGGGGGCGTCGAGAGCGGCGCTACCGAGCCTGACACGGACGCCATCGAGCAGGGCGATCAGACTTCGCCCGACGCGGCGGGGCAGGCTGCACCGCTCAAGCAGTCAGCTGCCGGCGTAGTTGCCGCCAAGGCCAACACGAGCGCCGCATTGGCACCCAAGTCAGAGTCGGCCGCCGATTCCGAAAAGTCAGCTGAGTCGGACGGCCCCGGCGGCCACGCCGACGCGGATGGTCAAAACGTGGATCATCAGTTCGAGGGCGAAGAGTAGCCTTCCTCCCCGACGACCGGCGGCGCTGATGCGCCGCCGGTCTTTTTGCCTTGTGCGAGCATCAACGAAGCTGCGGTTGCAGCATTGGCACTTCGGATCGCAGGTGAAGCGAGCGAAAAATGCGGATCCTGTTGGTTGAGGATGAGCCGGCTGTGGCAGCTGCTGTCCGCTCGGCGCTCATGGCCGAAAGCTACGCCGTTGATCACGCTTCCGATGCATCCATTGCGCTGGAATATGCCGGCGTCTACCCCTATGACCTCGTCATCTTGGACCTCATCCTGCCCGGAGAGGCAGGCCTCAGCGTCGCCGATCGGTTAAGGGCGGGCAGAGGCGTCAACGCAATGGTGCCCATCCTGATGCTGACCGCGATGGGCGCAGTCGAAGACCGAGTGACTGGACTGGACCATGGCGCCGACGACTACCTTGTCAAGCCCTTCGCCATGGATGAGCTGCTCGCGCGCGTACGCGCGTTGCGCCGGCGTGAGATCTCCTCCTCACCGCTGGTCAGGGTCGCCGACCTCGAGCTGGACCCCGCTCGCCAGCGCGTGACGCGTGGCGGGCGGCCCGTCCAGCTCACCGCGCGCGAATTTGCGCTGCTGGAGGTCCTGGCGCGTGATCCTGGACGAGTTTTCTCGCAAGATCGACTGATCGACGCCGTATGGGACGCTACTTTCGAGTCGAGCTCGAACATCGTCGAGGTGTACATGAGAAGCCTGCGCCGCAAGCTGGACGGCGGTCGAAAAGACGGGCTGATCCGGACGGTGCGTGGCGCCGGCTACAGGCTGGCTGTGCCGCCCGAGGGTGAGCGGTGATGTTCGTCCGGGCGCGGCGGCGCCTGACGGTGACCTACATCCTGCTGTTCGGCGCAGTCATGGCCATCTTCGGCGTGGCATTCCTCACCCTGATCGCGGTGATCCTCGAACCCACCTTCGACCTGGCTCCGGACACCTCGAGTGAGCAGGCTGCGCAGATCGCCTACGACGCGGCCGTCGCGCGGATTGGTCTGGCACTTCTTGCTGCCGATGTCGTCGCAGTCGCTGTCGTGGGCATAGGTGCTTGGCTTTTGGCAGATCGGACCATGCGTCCCATCCGCGAGGCGCATGAGCGCCAAAAGCGTTTCGTGGCGGACGCTTCACACGAGATGCGTACGCCGCTCACGGTTATTCGCGCGACGACTGAGAACGCCTTGCGGCCGGGCACGCCGTCGCGCGATGAAACCGCCGCGTTGCGTACCGTGGCGGCTGCTGCCGCAGACCTGTCCGCGCTCACCGCGGATCTGCTGACCCTCGCTCAAAGCGGCGACGGAACCGTTCAAGTTGAGATGGCTCCGTTCGACCTGTCGGTCGTGATCGCCGAACGGCTCACTCTGCGCGCGGCGGCAGGCGCAACGACGCCTCCGCACGTCCGCCTAGCGCCCGACCTGCTGGTGAAGGGGCACGCGGACGACATAGGCCGGATCTGCGACAACCTCGTGGACAACGCCTTCCGTTACGGCGGTCCGGCAGTCCGCGTTGACATCAGCACTCGCGCGACCGATGGCCACGCCGTGCTCGAAGTCAGCGACAACGGCCCCGGCATCGCCGCTTCCGACCAGCCCCAACTGTTCGAGCCTTTCTTCCGCGTACGCGCGGATGCTGCTGCCCCCACTGGAACTGGGCTCGGGCTGGCCATCGCCGCGAGCCTCGCCAGGCGCAACCGCGGCCGGCTGACTGTCGAGAGCCAGCCCGGTCGGGGCAGCACGTTTCGGCTCACGCTGCCCCGCTGGGGCTGACTTGATCCTGGCGCCGGAATACGGCGCCGCATAGGCATCGACGGGCTTCAGGTCCGATTCATCTACGCCGCCGACGATCCCGGGATGGAGATCGCACAGCAGGTTGTCATGAAAACTGACCGTCCACTGAAGCGGCTGGCGGGAGCCGCAGCTCTCATCGTGCTGATTGCGGGCTGCCGCGGCGGCGCCACAACCACCGCGCGGCCGACTCAATTTGGCGCGACGCCGTCCCCAGCCGTCGCATCCACCCAGACACTGGCGCCATCGGCTGCTGCCACCGCCGCTCCGACTGAGTCAGGCGGCACGACCACAGGTGGTGACATCCCTGACAACGCGGTCTTCTTGACGTATCACGACCAGGCCCACGGCTTTGCCATCGCCTACGTTGAAGGCTGGCAGGTGACCCCTGCAACCGACGGTGTCACGATCCGCGACAAGGACAGCAGCGAGACCGTCCAGGTTGTCGCCGCGCCGCCTGACCTGGCGAGCTACATAACCTCAACCGACATCCCCGCACTTCAATCGCTGCCGGGGTTTCGGCTGGATCGCCAGGACAAGGTGACGATCAACGGCCAGTCGATCGACCACATCGTCTACCACGCACCTTCTCCGCAGGATCCCGTAACCGGCAAAGAGGTGGCGTCGTCGATCGACCGCTACTACGTGATGGGCGCCAACGGGCTGGCCATCATCAGTCTGTCGACTCCGGACGGCGTGGACAACGTCGACGCGTTCCGGATGATGATTGAGAGCTTCTCGTGGAGCTGAGCGGTAACGACGCGGTCGCGCTCAACGACGTCTTCAAGGTGTACCGCGACGGCGAGGTCGAGACGATCGCGCTGCGCGGGATCGAGCTGGCGATCAAGCGAGGCGAGTTCGTGGCGATCATGGGTCGCTCAGGCTCGGGCAAGACGACGCTGCTCAATCTCATCGCCGGCGTCGACCGGCCCACGGCGGGCAAGGTGATTGTCGATGGCGTTGCCCTTGAGCGCGCCAGTGAGAACGAGCGCGAGGTGTTGCGCAGCCGATCGATCGGCCTCGTGTTCCAGGCGCAGAACCTGGTCCCGTTCCTCTCGCTGGAGGAAAACGTGCGCCTGGTCGACGCGCTCGCCGATGGCGCCAGCTCAGCTCCCGCCGCGCGAGAGCTCCTTGCTGCCGTGGGCCTGGCCGATCGCGCCAAGCACCGGCCGGACCAGGTGTCCGGGGGCGAACAGCAGCGCGCAGCGCTGGCATGCGTCCTCGCCGCCGCACCGGCGGTGCTGCTGGCCGACGAGATCACAGGTGAGCTCGACTCAGCCACCGCCGCCCACGTTCTTGACGTTGTGCGGGCCGTTCACCGCGAGCGCGGGCTGACGGTAGTCCTCGTCACGCATGACCCAGCTGTTGCGGCAACTGCCGATCGGGTCATTCACCTGGCCGACGGCCGGGTTGTCGAAGATGCGCGAGTTGAGGTCGCGGCATGAGCACAGCCATGAGCGCAGCCCTGTCAGCCCGGAGCCTGACCAGAGTGTTCGTCTCCGGCAACCTCGCACCGGTGCGTGCGGTCGACTCGGTCAACCTCACGGTTGAGGGCGGAGCTTTCGTCGCCATCCAGGGCCCGTCCGGGTCGGGTAAGACGACGCTGCTCGGCCTGCTGGCCGGCATCGAACGGCCCGACTCGGGCTCGGTCGCCATCCTCGGCCATGAGCTCGCGCGCTTGAGCACGGTCGAGCGGGCGTTGCTCCGACGGCGCAAGGTCGGCCTGGTGTTCCAGTCGTTTGGCCTTGTGCCATCACTCAACGTCATTGACAACGTTTGCCTGCCGCTCGCGCTCAGCGGAATAAACGGCCGCGATAGATATGAGCCGGCCCGCCAGGCCCTGGACAGCGTCGGCCTCGCCGCCCTGGAGGCTGCCCGGATCGATGAGCTATCGGGTGGCCAGCGTCAGCGGGTCGGCATTGCCCGCGCGCTTGTCACGGGCCCGGCCCTGGTCCTGGCCGACGAGCCGACCGGCAGCTTGGACGATGAGACGGCGGGTTCGATCCTGGACCTGCTACGCAAGGAAGCGGCAGCGCGGGGCGCCAGCCTTGTGCTGGTCACCCACGATGCAGAGAGTGCCCGGCTTGCCGACGAGCAGTACCTGATGCGCGACGGACGGCTTGAGCGAGCGGAGGCATGATGAGCTATCTCGAACAACACGCTGCACGGCTGGTTTCGCGCGATCTGCGCCGGACCGCGGCGGTTGGAATCGGCATAGCGATCGGCGCCGCGCTCCTGACCTCTGTCGTCCTCTTCGGGATGGCGTCCGGTACCACCGTCACACGGCGGGCCCTGGCCGGCCTGCCCGTCGACGCCCAGGTCGTGCTCGCACCTGGCGCTGATGCCGCCGCCGCAGCGGCGACGGTGAAAGGTGACCCGGCCGTCACTGCCGCGCTCCCCTTCGAGATCGTCGCCTTCGATACCGCGAGCGCTGACAAGTCAGGGACGGCGACCCAGACGAGCGCCGGCGCCCTGATCGCGGCCGATCAGTCCTACGTGGCAGCGACCGGCTTATTCGCGACCGTCCAGGGAAGCTCGACCCCGGGGCTCGTCAGCGTGAGCCGCGATCTGGCGACCAATCTCGGCGTGGTGCCGGGCGATGCAGTCACCTTCAGCCTGCCCGGTGGCGCGACGACTACTTTGTCGGTGAGCGGCATTGTCGACACCGTCGGGACTGACCTGTTGCTTGGTCCCACCGACGCGGCGCATCGCGCAGCGGGCGCCAACCCACTGGTCAACGTTGCGCTGACCGACCGGGCAACGCTCGACGCCATTGCGGCGACCATACCGGCCGGCGCCGTTCCCGCCGCTGCCCCAGGGCAACAAGCACAAAGCGGCACGCCGGTCACGGCTGCCCAACCAGCCGTGCGGCGCGAGCTGCACCTGCGCTATGACCACTCTCAGCTGCCGGGCGATCCCACGGCCGCTCAATCCTGGCTCGACAACGTCCGGCGGCGGATCGAGGTCCAGGGGGCAGGAGCGTTCAGCGTCGTCGACGACGCGGCCGCAGCACTCGAGCCGGTCGCCGCGGACCTCCTCTGGGGCCAGGTGCTCTTCGTGTTCCTGGCGCTGCCGGGTGTGCTCCTGGCACTGGCCATCTCTCGTTTCGCAGCCGATGCCACGAGTGAGGCAACCCGTCGGCACATCGCCCTGCTGCGCGCTCGCGGTGCGACGCGCCGGCAGCTGTTCAGAATCATGCTCGGCTCGAGCGCGGCGGTCGCGCTGGCCGCATCCGTGCTGGGTTCGCTCACGGGCGCCGCGCTGGCGTGGCTGCTGTTCGGCGCGAGCTTCGGCGGGGTCGACGCCGTCGGCGCGACCGCGTTGGCAGTGGGCGTGAGCGTTGTCATCGTGACTGTTCTGGCGACAATCGTTGCCGCCCTGCCGCTTCGTGATCAAATCCGCGGCGAGCTCATCGTCGAACGTCAGGAAGTCAAACGATCCGGCAGGCCGTTCTGGCAGCGCTACTACCTCGACCTCATTGCTCTTGTCGCCGCAGCGATCGTGTTCATTGTCACCGGCGGCGCGGGCATTCACCCGGTGTTCAACGCCGAGGGCAATCCAACGGTCACCCTGGCGCTGACTTCGTTCATGGCGCCATTCCTGTTGTGGGTAGGTGCCACGCTGCTGTTGCTGCGCATCGCGAGCAGGCTGCTCGAGCGTAGCGGGGGTGCGGCCGGCATCCTGCGCCGGCTGCTCGGTCCGGGCGGCGAGCTCGCCGCGCGGTCGCTCCGGGCACGCGCGCCGGCCGCGGCACGAACCGTGGTGCTCTTGGCGCTGGCTACCTCGTTTGCCTCAAGCCTGCTGCTGTTCAATGCCACCTACCAGCAGCAACAGCGTGTGGACGCCCAGCTGACCCTGGGCGCCGATATGAAGCTGACACCTGCTGCTCCGGCCAACGCCGCTGCAGTTGCGAACGTTGCCGGCGCGGGAATCGCCGCGGCGACTCCATTTGTCGATCGCATCGTCTACGTGGGCACGGAGGCGCAGGATCTGCTCGCGATCGACCCGCTGACGCTGCCCAAAGCGGCCCCGCTAGCGGACAGCTTCTTTGACGGCTCGACGGCACAACAGGCGATGCAGGCGCTGGCGGCCCAACCCGACGCGATCCTCGTCTCCGCTGAGACTGCCCACGACTACAGCATCGTCCCGGGCGATCAGCTGCGTATCCGCGTCCCTGACGCACACGGCAACCTGGTCACCGTGACGTTCCACATGGCGGGGATCGCGCTCGAGTTCCCAACAGCGCCCAAAGACGCGTTCCTGGTGGCCAACCAGGCCTACGTCGCCTCCCAGACCGGCAACGACACCATCTCCTACGTCCTGGCGCGCGCCTCCGGAGATCTGGCGGCAGCCTCACACGACGTGAGCGCGCGGCTGGGTACGGCCTGGCAACTGACCGATGTGCAGACCACCACCGCCCGCCTCGTCAACGCGGTGACATCGGTTGACCTGGGCCTCCTGGTCACACTCGATCTCACCTTCGCGGTGCTGATCGGCGCCGTGGGCAGTGCCCTGTTCCTCCTGGCCGAGCTGTCGGCGCGGCGCCGCGAGCTGGCCACCATGGAGGCAATTGGCGCGGAGCCGGCCCAGCTGCGCAACGCCATCGGCGGGGAGGTTGCCGTGATGGGCGTAACCGGCGTGATGATCGGCCTGATCGTGGGCGCCCTGCTGGGCCTCACGCTGCTCCAAACATTGGCCGGACTGTTCGACCCTCCAGCCCAGGTTCCGGCGGTGCCGCTCGCGGAGGTCGTGGGCTTCATCGTGGCAGTCGGACTCGGCCTGCTGGCCGCGGTGATGATCGCGTCGGTGGGACTGGGGCGCCTCGCAGTGTTGCCCGCCCTGCGCGAGAGATAGCGGGCGGTTCGCTGTCGCGATACTCCCTGGGGGTATACGTCCCTGCTAGGATTCAGGTCGTGGACAGCACCAAGCTTGGCTTCCCGAGCATCTCGATCGTCGATGACGGCGCCCCGGCGGACGCCACCAGTGAGCGCCTCGTCAGCGAGCAGCCCAGCAGCAACGGCAACGGCCCCGACGGGAGCGGCAGCAACTACGCCAAGGTGGTCATCGTCGGTTCCGGCCCGGCCGGCCTGACCGCGGCCATTTACGCCGCGCGCGCCAACCTGGCGCCCATCGTCATTGGCGGTTACGCGCCCGGCGGTCAGCTGATGATCACCAGCGACGTCGAGAACTTTCCCGGCTTCCCTGACGGGGTCCAGGGCCCGGAGCTGATGCAGAAGTTCCGCGAGCAGGCCGAGCGGTTCGGCACGCGCTTCGTCGACGTCGACCTGGACAAGGTCGACTTCAGCCAGCGGCCGTTCAAGCTGTGGGCGGAGGGAAAGCAGTACACGGGTGAGTCGGTCATCGTCGCGACCGGCGCATCTGCTCTGTGGCTGGGTCTCGAGAACGAGACCCGGTTGCGCGGCCGCGGGGTGAGCGCCTGCGCGACGTGCGACGGGTTCTTCTTCCGCGGCAAGAAGGTCGCGGTCGTTGGCGGCGGCGACACCGCGCTTGAGGAAGCCACATTCCTCACGCGATTCGCGAGCGAGGTCGTGATGCTCCACCGCCGCGACAAGTTCCGCGGCTCAAAGATCATGCAAGAGCGGGCGCTGGAGAACCCCAAGATCAAGGTCCACTGGAACACTGAGGTCGCGGACGTGCTGGGCGCGGACAAGGTGGAGGCGCTCCGCCTGCGAGACACGAACACCGGCGAGACGCGCGACGAGCCCGCTGACGGGCTGTTCCTGGCCATCGGCTACAAGCCCAACACCGACGCGTTCAAGGACTGGCTTGAGCTCGACGACGCGGGCTACCTGGTGGTCACCGACGAAACGCATTCCAAGATCGACGGCGTCTTCGTCGCCGGCGACGTGCACGACCATCGCTACCGCCAAGCGGTCACCGCCGCGGCCGACGGCTGCAAGGCCGCGATCGACGCCGAGCGCTGGCTCGAAGCGCAGGGCATCACGGAAGCGTCGACCGCCACCGCCTGGTAACTCGGCTCGCCTGATCCCGGAAGGCCCAGCGCCCGAACGCTCTTGCGTCAAATGGACCAAATACGTCCGCCGATCGTCCGAAGATCCGCCTTTTTGTGTCAGTTGGATCGTCGCCGTCCAGGTGACGCAAGTTCTGGGCGGCATTCCGATCCCGTGGCCCGAATACATCCAGGTGACACAAAGCGTGCGTCCCACATCCCGCCGCTAACCTTCGCCTGAATGGGGTTCGGGCGCGGCAGTGGGGGCGGCCACATGGGTGGCCAGTTCGGCGGTGACACGCGGCGTGTTCCCCGCGAGCGACGCGGCCAGACGATCCGCCGCATCGCCGGCTTCTTCCGGCCCTACCGCGTGGCCGTCGCCGCAGTGCTGGCGACCATCGTCCTGACCAGCCTGCTGGGGCTCATCAACCCGTACCTGCTGAAGCTGCTCATCGATGAAGCCCTGCCCCAGAGAGACTTCGGCCTCCTGAATCTCTTTGTCGGGCTGATGATCGCCGTGCCCATCGTCAGCGGGCTCATCGGTGTGGGCCAGTCGTACCTCAATAACGTCGTCGGCCAGCACGTCATGCAGGACCTGCGCAACACCCTGTACGCCCATCTGCAGCGGCTGCCACTGCGCTTCTTCACTGAGACGCGCACCGGCGAGATCCAGAGCCGCCTCGCCAACGACGTGGGCGGCGTCCAGAGCGTCGTCACGGACACCGCGAGCGGCGTCTTCGCCAATGCGGTGATCGTCATCAGCACGGTGGGCGCGATGTTGCTGCTCGATTGGCGGCTGACCGCGCTCAGCCTGGGCCTGCTGCCCTTCTTCCTGTTCCTGACGTACCGCGTGGGCAAGATCCGCCGGCGCATCGCGTCGATGACCCAGGCGAGCCTCGCCGACATGTCCGCCATCACCGAAGAAACCGTCAGCGTCAGCGGCATTCTGCTGACCAAGACGTTTGGCCAGCAGGAGCAGGCGGTCGGTCGGTATCGCGACGCCAGCGCCAAGCTCGCCCGGCTGCAGATCCGCCAGTCGATGGTCGGCCGGTGGTTCTTCATGATCGTCGGCACCGTCTTCTCGATCACCCCGGCGTTCGTCTACTGGCTCGCCGGCTGGCTGGCGATCAACGGCGACCCGACCGCGCCCAGCATCGGCGACATCGTGGCGTTCACCACGCTCCAGAGCCGGCTCTTCTTCCCGCTGGGCCAGCTGCTCAATGTCCAGGTGGAGCTGCAGGGTGCCCTGGCATTGTTCGACCGCATCTTCGAGTACATGGACCTGCCGGCGGAGATCGCCGACGCCCCGGATGCCGTGGCGCTCGAGCCGGATCGCGTCGCGGGCCGCATCCGCTTCCGCCACGTGTCGTTCCGCTACCGGGGGACGCCGCCGGCGCAAACCACCGACTCTCCCGATTCAGCCCAGCCTGCCCCAGTCATCGAACGGATCCCGTTTGGGCTCGACGACATCGACTTCGAGGCGCAGCCCGGCCAATTGGTCGCGCTGGTCGGGCCGTCCGGTTCGGGCAAGACGACGACCACCTACCTGATCCCGCGGCTGTACGACGTCGACGAGGGCGCGGTCGAGATCGACGGTATTGACGTCCGCCAGCTGCGTCTGGCCGACCTGGGCCAGGTGATCGGCTTCGTCACCCAGGAGGTGTTCCTGTTCCACGCGAGCGTGCGCGAGAACCTGCGCTACGCGCGGCCCAGTGCGACTGACGCGGAACTAGAGACGGCTGCGCGGTTGGCGGCGATCCACGACCGCGTGATGGACCTGCCCCAGGGCTACGACACGATCGTGGGCGAGCGCGGCTACAAGCTGTCAGGCGGCGAGAAGCAGCGCGTGGCCCTCGCGCGCGTGCTGTTGAAGGATCCGCGCATCCTGGTATTGGACGAGGCCACGTCCGCCCTCGATACGGTTTCAGAGCGGCTCATCCAGGTTGCGATCGAGCGCGCCATGGCCGGCCGGACGACGATCGCCATCGCCCACCGCCTCTCGACCATCCTGCGCGCCGACCTGATCCTGGTCTACCAGGGCGGGCGCATCATCGAGCGTGGCCGGCACGCCGAGCTGCTCGATCACGGCGGCCTCTACGCGCGCCTTTACCGTGAGCAATTCCTGGCCGCGACGGGAACCGAAGCCGCAAGCGACGCTTGGCAAGCGGAGGAACTCCGGGAGCCAAGCGCTTCGCGCGCAGCTGGACCGTAGGCCCCGGCGGAGGGACAGCTTGGTCCCGGTGTAGTCTGCGCGCCACATGGGCAGTTATCTCGTACGGCGCATCCTGTGGCTGATACCGGTCCTGATCGTCGTCTCGCTGATCACTTTCATCCTGATGCACCTGGTGCCCGGTGGCCCGTGGTCGGGTGACAAGCAGGTCTACGGCGGCGTGCAGACTGCGATCAACGCCAAATACCACCTGAGCGAGCCCATCTGGCAGCAGTACGGCCGCTGGGTGTTTGACTTCATCCGCGGTGACTTCGGGCCCTCGTTCAAATACGCCGACCGGAGCATCAACCAGATCATTGCCGAAGGCCTTCCCGCCACGCTTCAGCTGGGCGCGATGGCCTTCACGCTGGCCGTGGTTACGGGCATCCCGCTGGGCATCATTGCCGCCCTGGGCCACAACCGCTGGCCGGACTACGTCGCGACGTTCATCTCCATGCTGGGCATCGCGACACCGAGCTTCATCCTGGCCATCCTGCTGGTGGTCATCTTCAGCGTCGGCTTCAAGATCCTGCCGGCATTGGGCTGGGGAGCGCCCGATACGTGGGTCCTGCCCACGGTGGCCCTGGCGGGCTACCAGATCGCCCAGATAGCCCGGTATACGCGCGCGTCGATGCTCGAGGTGACGCGCAAGGACTACATTCGCACCGCCCAGAGCAAGGGCCTGCGCGAGCGCGCGGTCGTCATTCGCCACATGATCCGCAACGCGCTCATCCCGGTCGTGACCATCCTCGGCCCCATCCTCGCCTTCCTGGTCACCGGCTCGTTCATCATCGAGGCGTTCTTCGGCATCCCGGGCATCGGCCGCTATTACGTGCAGGGCATCGTCCAGCGCGACTACTCGCTGATCATGGCGATGACCGTGATCTACGCCTTCGCGGTCGCGGCGATGAACGTGGTCGTCGACGTTCTGTACGGCTACATCGACCCGCGCATCCGCTACAGCTAAGGCTTCCCAGAGCCGGGCCCATTGGCGCGTTAGCGCGCGGCCGTGACTCCGGCTAACGCCCGCTCAGCGGGTCCCACGTAGCGCACATCTGGCCGGATCAGGATGTCGGCCTTGGACTGCTCCAGGCAGTGCGCCGTCCAGCCGGCGTGGCGCGCCAATGCAAATGTCGCCGGGAACAAGTTGGGCGGCAGGCCCACGCCCTGCAGCACGGCTGCGGCGTAATACTCGACGTTGGTCATGATCGGGTAGTCGGGCTTGTACTCGGCCAGCACGCGCAGCGCGATCTCCTCGACCGCGACGGCCATCTTGAGCCACTCGCTGACCGACGACAGGCCCTCGGCCACCGTGCGCAGCGCGGCGGCGCGCGGGTCGTAGGCGCGGTAGACACGGTGGCCAAAGCCCATCAGCCGCTCCCTGCGGTCGAGGGTGTTGCGGATCCAGCGCTCGGCCTGATCGACGCTGCCCATCTCGTGCAGCTGATTGACCACCTCGGTGGGCGCGCCGCCATGGGCGGGCCCCTTCAAGGCGCCAATGGCCCCGGCCACCGCCGATGCCATGTCGCTCTGCGTCGAGGTGATGACCCGCGCGGTGAACGTCGACGCGTTGAAGCCATGCTCCGCGCCAACGATGAAGTACGCCTCGAGCCCTTTGGCCGATGCTTCGTCGGGGCGCTCCCCGCTGAGCTGGTAGAGAAACCCGGCGGCCAGGCTCAGCGACGGATCCGGCTCGATCGGCTCGTGGCCGTCGCGCAGGCGCGCGAACGCGGCCAGGATGGAGGGCGCGGCCGCGGTCAGGGCGCGCGCCTGCTCCACGGTTGGCGGGTACTTGACCGCGCTGATCGCGCCCCACGCAGACACGCCGGTGCGCAGCGCGTCCATCGCGTTGGCGTCTGCCGGCAGCTGGCGCAGCACCTCGATGACCCTGGGGTCCAGGGCGGCGCAGGAGAGGTGCGCCTGGTCGGCCCACTCGCCCGTCCACAGCAGCTCGGCGACCTGGGCATACGTGCCGTGCAGCACGAGATCGCCAATGGGGTAGCCGCGGTACAGCAACCGGCCCTTGTCGCCGTCGATGAACGCCAGTGAGGTCTCGCCGGCGACCACACCCTTGAGGCCAGGCGAGTACGGGCGACTATCCGATGTGGGCTCGGTCGTCATGCGTGGCGCAGTCTATCGCTCTCCTCCGCCGCGGCCTTCGGCCGTGCTGCGCGCGACAGTGGTCCGGCCCCGACGGGGCGTCGGTGCCGTCCCGTCGCTTACCCGCCCGACTGCGGACCCACCGCCGCCCTCGATTCGAGCAGCGCGCCCGCGCCGAACATCTCTTCAACAGCGCGATCGCCGTCGCCATCGGCAAGGTTCACCGCACGAATCGCGTTGCCCAGCACGGTCACCGGATAGCCGCGCTCGCGGCCGTCGAGCACTGTCGCCTTGACGCAGTAGTCGGTCGCGAGACCGCACACCACGAGCGTGGTCACGCCGGCCTCGCCCAGCATGTCGCTCAAGGGGGTCGGGATCGTCGCGCCACTCACCGGGTCGCGCATGGAGAAGCCGGAATAGCCGTCCTCGCCGTTGCTGCCCTTGCGCACGACCGGGCCACCGACCGCCAGGTCCGGATGCAGCTCCGCTCCCCAGGTGTCCTGCACGCAATGGACGGGCCAGATGCCGCCGTCCTTGGCGAAGTGCGGCGTCGATTCAGGGTGCCAGTCCTGGGTGTAAAAGACGCGCGCCCCGTGCGCCGTCGCGCGCGCGATCTCTTCGTTGATGAGCGGGACCACCTGCTCGCCCGACTTGACGTAGAGCGAGCCGCCCGGATCGACGAAATCGTTCTGGACGTCGACCACGATTAGCGCGGTTGTAGAGTCGTAGACAGGCATCGTGCAGATTCTAGGGTCGCCTGACACCGAGCGCGTTACGGCCGGCCGGCGCGGCCGGCACCAGAAGCCCGATCGCACGGCGCCCGACTTACGACAGATCCGTCGTGCACGAGGGTTGCCGCACGATTATCTGAGACTGAGTATCATCTGCTGCATGACCACAGTGCGCGCAGCGAGAGCGACGGCACCCCGCCGTGCCTTGACCGCGCTCATCGCGCGGCGACGCGGCCACTTCACAGCGGCGGACCTGCTCGATGAAGCGAGACAGCGCGACGTCCGCGTGGGCCGCGCGACGGTGTTCCGGACGCTCGACCTGCTCACGACGCGCGGCTCGCTCGAGCGGATTGACCTGCCCAACGGCGAACACGCCTATGTCGCCTGCGCGCCGCAGGAGCATCACCACCACGTGGTCTGCCGGAGCTGCGGCAACTCGGTCGAGGTGGCCGATGCCGGCCTTCAGTCCGTCGTTGGTGAGATAGCTCGCCGCAGCGGCTACCGGATCGACAGCCATCGGCTGGAGTTCTTTGGGCTTTGCCCGGATTGCGCCGCCGCCCCGCGAGTACTCGCGCCGCGATGATCCTCACGCTGGGCATCCTGCCCTTCTTCTCGACGTTCCTGGGCGGCTGGGCCGTTTTCCGGTTGCAGCAGCGGCTGCACGCGATCATGGCCTTCGCCGCGGGCGTGCTGGTCGCGACCGCGCTGGTCGATCTCATCCCTGAATCGATCGGCCTCATCGGCTCGGCGGACCCGGCCTACCTGACCGGCGTCGCCGCGATCGTGGGCTTCCTGATTTATGCCGCCGTCGAGGCGTTCATCCATAGCGTCAGCTACGAACACGTCCACGATCCCAACATTGACCACGACGTGCCGCACGACCACAGCCCGGCCATCAGCGCGACTGCGTCAACCCTGGGCTGGGTGGGTCCGGCCGGGCTGATCGTCCACAGCACGCTCGATGGTGCAGCGATCGGCCTGGGATTTGCGGCGAACAACGAGGTCGGGCTGCTCGTGCTGCTGGCCGTCCTCGTCCACGATTTCGCTGACGGACTCAACGTCGTGACCCTGGCCTTCGCCGGCGGCCGCGGGCGACGATCGGCTGTCGTGCTGCTCGCCCTGGACGCGCTCGCACCCGTGGTGGGCATCGCTCTCAGCCAGGTGATCACGCTGCCTCCGGCGCAGCTGGGCGTGCTGCTGGGCGTATTCGCCGGCGCCTTCCTGGCGATCGGCGCGAGCCACCTGCTGCCTGAGGCGCAGCACCGCCAGAGCGGCTCGGTTTCGCCGCTGGTAGTGCTCGTGGTGCTGGGTGCCGTTCTGGTCGTTGTCGTTCGCACGCTGATTCCGTAGAGGCGCGAAAATCGAGTCACTTTGACCGCCCCAGCCGCCCCAGTCATCTCCGTAACCGACCTGCGCCGCCACTACGGTGAGGTCAAGGCGGTCGACGGCGTCACCTTCGAGGTGCGCAAGGGCGAGGTATTCGGGCTGCTCGGCCCCAACGGCGCGGGCAAGACGACCACCATCGAGATCCTGGAGGGGCTGAATCGGGCCGACTCGGGCGAAGTGCGCGTGTTGGGCTTTGATCCCAAGCACGAGGCCAACAAGCTCAAGGAACGGATCGGCGTCCAGCTCCAGGCGGCGTCGCTCTACCCCGACCTGACGGTGAGCGAGCTGGTCGAGCTCTTCAGCACCTTCTACGCCAAGCGGTTACCTGGGGCCCGACTGATCGATCAGCTGGGCCTCGACGAACGCAAGGGCGCGTTGAGCAAGGAGCTGAGCGGCGGCCAGCGTCAGCGCCTGTCGATCGCGCTGGCGCTGGTCAACGATCCGGAGCTCATCTTTCTCGACGAGCCCACAACCGGCCTGGACCCGCAGGGCCGGCGCTCGCTGTGGGAGCACATCGAGCGGCTGCGCAACGAGGGCCGCACGGTGCTGTTGACGACGCACTACATGGAGGAGGCGGAGCATCTGTGCGACCGCGTGGCCATCGTCGACCACGGCAAGATCCTCGAAATCGGCGCGGTCGATGAGCTGATCAGCCGCCACTTCACTGAGCGGACGCTGCGCTTCCGCTCGCGCGCTGAGCTCTCAGATTCACAGCTGGCCGGCCTGCGCGATGTCGCCCGCGTGGCGCACGAGGAGGATGAGGTGGTGCTCTACACCGCCAACGTGCCGCGCACCATTGCCGCGCTGCTCGACCTCGCGCAGAGCACCGGCGCCGGCGACCTGGACGTTGCCGTCCGCCGACCAACGCTCGAGGACGTGTTCCTGGAGCTCACCGGCCGGGCGCTGCGCGACTAGCGACACAGGATTCGAGAGAGATGCGCGGCTTCCTGCCACTGACCATCGCCAACATCAAGAGCTTCTACCGCAACCGCGCGGCACTCTTCTGGACGCTCGCCTTCCCGGTCATCTTCATCGTGCTCTTCGGCTCGATCTTCTCCGGCGGCACGCAGAACTTCCCGCTGGCGGTCGTCGACGAGGACCACTCCGCCGTGTCCGGTCAGCTGATCGGCGGGTTCTCCGGCGTGTCCATCCTGGAGGTCGACCAGGTCGCGCGCGACGAGGCGCTGGCGCACATGCGTACCGGCGAGTTCGCCGGCGTGTTGATCATCCCGTCGGGCGCCGGGGCACAGCTCGCGGCCAATCAGCCGGTCAACCTGACGCTCATCACCGACCCGTCGCGCCAGACGGCCACAACCGCGCTCCAGCAGGTGGTCGCGCAGGTCGTCGCCTCGATGAACCTGCGCATCAGCAACGCGCCGACGCTGCTCACCGTCCAGCCGCAGACGATGCAGACGGAGAACATCTCCAACGCCGCCTACTTCGTGCCCAGCATCCTGGCCATGGCGCTGATGCAGCTGGGCGTCTTCGCGTCCATTCCGCTGGTCAGCCAGCGCGAGAAGCAGATCCTCAAGCGCCTCGCGGCCACTCCACTGTCGCGCATCACGTTCGTCGGCAGCAACGTGGTCATGCGGCTGATCATTGCCGCGCTCCAGACGATCCTCATCGTGGGCATCGGGGCATGGCTGTTCGGGGTGACCATCGTCGGCAACGTGCTGGTGGTGGTCGGCTTCATCGCGCTGGGCGCGCTGACCTTCCTGGCAGTCGGCTACATCATTGCCGCGTGGGCGCGGACAGAGGAAACGGCCAACGCGGGCACGAGCATCGTCCAGTTCCCGCTGATGTTCCTCTCCGGCATCTTCTTTCCCATCTCGTTCATGCCCAGCTGGCTGCAACCGGTGGCCGCGGCGATGCCGCTCACCTACCTCGCCGACGCGCTGCGCCAGACGATGGTCGGCGGCGCGGCCTATGCGTCGCTGGGCGTCGACGCGCTCGTGCTGGGCGCGTGGATGATCATCTGCTTCCTGATCGCCGCGCGCTTCTTCCGCTGGCAGTAGCCAACTCATGAGTGGCCGGCTCTACGTCGGCACGAGCGGCTTCGCGTATCCCGACTGGGCGCCGCTCTTCTACCCCGCCGGGCTCTTTGCCGCGGACCTGCTCAGGAGCTACTCCGCCCGACTACCCGCGGTGGAGCTCAACAACACCTTCTACCAGCAGCCCAAGCCGGACAAGGTCGCGGCCTGGCTCGCGGCCACACCGACCGACTTCCGTTTCGTGGTCAAGGCGCAGCGCGGCGGTTCTATGCGCGCCTTTGGCAGAGCCGCAAGGGAGACAGTGGAGTGGCTGACCGCGCCGTATCGGCTGTTCGGGGAGCGGCTGGGTGCGGTGTTGTATCGCGTCCCGGAGAACATCCGCCGCGACGACGAGCGGCTGCGGCTCCTCCTCGAGGCGTGGCCGGAAGACATCCCGCTCGTCGTCGAGATGCAGGACTCCAGCTGGCAGGCCGACGAGGTATTCGCGCTGCTGGCGCGTCACCAGGCCACGCTGTGCGCCACTGACCTCGACGATCGCGACCCACCCAATCTGACTCTGACCGGTCGGTCGATCTACCTCCGACTCCGCCGGACGACCTACAGCCATGCCGACCTGGCCCGCTGGGCCGGCCGACTCTCTGCCTTCCTCGATTCAGGCACGGATTGCTACGTCTTCTTCCGCCACGACGAGGACGGCACGTCGGCGCTGTGCGCGCTGCGGTTGCGGGAGCTGCTGGCTTAGGACTCCGGCAGAGTCTGCGGCTTGGGTGGAAAGTCAATGCCGCCGCCGTTGGTCACGTTGGGCGCGCTGATCGTGACCGGCTCGCCCCACAGGCTGAACTCATAGTCGACCTGCAATTGCCACTCGAGCTCGGTCGGCGCCGCGTCAATCGGGCTGGCAACCACGTAGTCAAGCGCGAGGTGTGCGCCCACGGGGATGCCGGCGGAATTCACGAAGATCAGGTACTCGGACGGGTCTTTCAAGGTGAGGGTGCCGCCCGCGAAGCTCACCTGGCCGAACAGTCCGCCGTCGAGCGCGGCCGCCGGATCAGTTACCCGCAACCGATGGACCACCCGTCCGTCGAGCGTGTCCTGCGCCTCGTAGGCAAGGCCTGTCTCCGTGAGGCCGAACAGCGGGTCGAGCTCGGTCCCCCCGGCGTTTTGCCAGCCCGAGTTCGCGAGATTCACGAACGAATTGCCGCCGACGCGCGCGTACGAGACCTGATTGCTCTGGCCAATCCCGGCGACCGCCACGGTGAGGTCGCCGGCGTAGTCCGGGCCGCTGAAATCGAACGCGGCGTCGAACGACTGGCTGATCTGGCCAAGGCCACTCCCCTGGTCGCCAGCGCTCACCTGGTTCATCGTGCCGTGCCATTCCACGTGCATCGTGCGCGTGCCCGCCTGACTCGCGGCGATGAACGCGGGCACGATCTGATCTTGGGTCAGGGCCTGTGGCGCGCAGGCGAGGGCGAGCAGCGCGGACAGGCACGCGGCAACAAGGAATGTGACGGCCCTCATGGCGCCACTCTAATCCCGGGGTGCGACCGTCCTCGTCATGAGCCCGAACCACGCCAGGCCCAGCAGCGCGCCGCCGAGCGCGTCGGTCGGCCAGTGCACGCCCAGCGCGACGCGGGCGTAGCCCATCACCACGGCGGCGATGAGGCCGGCGACCAGCGCGAGGCGGAACCGAAGAGCCGGCGGCGCCAGCAGCCACGCGACGGTCGCCAAAAGGGCCACGGCACGAACTACGTGACCACTCGGAAATGAAAACGAATCCGCCCCAAAGAAGTGCTCGGATGCCGGCGTGTCAGGTCGCGGCCGCTCGACCACGATCTTCACCACGAATGCCGCCAGGTCACTGACCAGGCTCAGCCCCACCAGAACTGCCGCCCGAGCGCCGCGGGCCAGCCACATGCCAGCGGTGACGAAGGCCACCAGCACCGACCAGAACGGCAGGTTGCCCAGGGTGTTGAGCAGCCTGAAGACATCACCAAAGAGGCCATCCTTGAGCGCGACAGCCGCGACCGCGCCCGGCTCCCATGGGGCCGGCGAATAGAGGAGTGCCCAGACGGCCAGCGTCAGAAAAGGCAGCAGCGCCAGCACCGCCAGCGCCAGCAACCTGCGGCGCTCGGCGTGGCCTGTGGGAGCTACACCCCGATGGGGTGCCAGACGGTCTTCATCTCCAGGAATGCGGCGATCCATTCGGGCCTCTGCGCGCGGCGGTCGTCAAGCCAATCGAAACGCTCGTCTGCGCCGCGCGGCGGACGCGCCAGCCGCTTGACGTTCTCTATTGCAGCTTCCTCAACCGCCGTGCGCATGTCGCGCGGCACGCCCCACGTGTCGATGGCGTTGACGTCCATGTGGCCAGCCATGATCGGCACGAGTTCGCGCCTCAGCCCGGTCAGGATGTTGATCACGCCGCCCGGCACGTCGGACGTGGCAAGAACCTCGCCCAGCGTCACCGCAGGCAGCGGACGTGACTCGCTCGCCAGCGCCACGACCGCGTTGCCGCCCACGACCGCCGGTGCGACGCGCGACACCAGACCCAGCAGCGATGAGGACTCGGGCGCCACGACGCCAACAACGCCGGTCGCCTCAGGGAAGGTGAAGTTGAAGTACGACGCGCCTACCGGGTTGACCGTCCCGAAGAGCTGGCTGATCTTGTCGGCCCAGCCCGCGTACCAGACCCAGCGATCGATCGCGCGGTCGACGACTGCCTCCGCGGCGGCGCCACTCAGCCCATCGGCTGCGGCCACCTCATCGACGAATTGCGCGCGGCGGCCTTCCATCAGCTCGGCCACGCGGTACAGCACCTGGCCGCGGTTCATCGCCGTCTTGCCGCTCCACCCCGGAACCGCCGCGCGCGCCGTTCGGATCGCGTCACGCAGGTCCTTCTTCGATGACCGGACCGCGTTCGCCAGTGGCGCGCCATCCGCGCCGCGCACCAGGTACGTGCGGCCCGACTCGGAGCGCGGGAACTGGCCGCCCACGTACAGCTTGTACGTCTTGCGCACCGCGATACGCACCGGAGCCTGGCCCGCGGCAGCGGCGGCCTTCGCAACGACCACATTTGCCTTCCGCGAACCAGATACAGCCGCCTTCTGACTTGATATCGGCATTGCGCTGCCGTCGCCCGGCTTACGAGTTGATCGACGCGCGCCGGGGCCTGTTCTAGCCACTAGCCTGCCCCGCTTTCTATGTCATTCTCCAAAGTCGGCCGTCTTCCCGGGCTCCCCGGGCCCGGTAGGGACGGTGATGCCGGTATGAAATCGGAAGTCGCGCCCTGCCACCCCCACCCGAGGCCGCCATCAGTGGCCGCCGTCCATGTACGCCAGCAGGCCCGGCAAACCGCCCTCGCGGCCGTAGCCCGACTCCTTGTAGCCGCCGAACGGCGAGGTGGGATCGAACCGATTGAACGTGTTCGCCCAGACGACACCGGCGCGCATCTTGCTGACCATGGAGAGGATGCGGCTGCCCTTCTCGGTCCAGACCCCGGCGCTCAGCCCATACGCGGTGTTGTTTGCCTTCTCGACCGCCTCAGCCGGGGTGCGGAAGGTCAGCACGGACAGAACGGGGCCGAAGATCTCTTCCTGGGCGATCCGGCTCGACTGGGCGACGTTGGTGAACAGGGTGGGCCGGAAGAACCAGCCGTGCTCGGGGAGCTGGCAGGCGGGCTGGTAGAGCTCCGCGCCCTCCGCCACGCCGCTCGCCA
>DAIERN010000030.1 GCA_027346765.1 Chloroflexota bacterium
CCGGCGGCTACGTTGCTCGCCGCAGCAATGCCGCGCCGCTCTACGGTGACTACGTCGCGGGCGACTTCTGCACCGGCGAGGTGTGGGTAATCCCGGCCAACTTCACCGCGGGTGATCCGCTGCCCGCTCCGGTCGATGACACCGGCTACAACATCAGCTCCTTTGGGGTGGACAACGCGGGCTACCTGTATCTCGTCGACCTGGGCGGTTCGATCTACAAGCTCACCGACAGCTAGCCCGACAGCCACGCCGGGGCGGGCGCCATCCGCCCATCCTGCCAAAAGCTCATTTGGCGGTCACTAACGCGCGGAGAAACGATGAAGTTGGCCATCCGCCCGCCACGCGACCACTAAGAGCGTCGAGCGGCGCAGGTTCTCGTCCTAATGCGCCGACTACGGACGCTTTGGCCAACTGCGCCCTGCCGCATCCTGCCTAGTGCGCCCGGGCGGGTCGTATGACCGCACCACGCCCTCAGCCCAGCGCCCGAGGTGGCGCGGCAGGCACGCCAGGTGCGGGAGCGCGGCCAGGTGCGCGCATAGCGCCCACATGCAGTTCATTTGGCCAGGTTCGGTCAGTGCGGCGAACGACAGCTAGCCGAACAGGTGCCCAAGGTTTGGCAGCAGGTTCTCGAAACCGAATAGGAAGGCAGCCCCGATCACCAGGCTGAACACGCCCGCGATCGCCCCCACGACCACGTAGATCTGGCGCCGGCCCTGGCTGGCGAGGAAGCCCGACGCCGAGATGACCACGATCGCGGTATTGCTTAGGACCAGCCCGACCACGAAGGCGAGCATCATCGGGATCCCCAGGCCGATGCTGCCGGCGCCACCGATCGCCGCGATGAATAGCACCTGTGTCGCGGTCTCAGCGCCAATGCCGTGGATCATGCCCACGCCGAACGCCGTGCGCGGCCCATACGAGCTCATCTCCAGCGGCTCGACGTGCTCGTGGCCGTGCAGCCACGCCTGGAACCGCCGCCAGCCGTAGCGCGCGCCGTCGAACACGAGCATCCAGCGGCTGCGCAGCCGGAAGGCCTCGCCGTGGCGGACGTAGTGGTAGAGCGACACGAACACCCATATGCCCAGGAGAAGCAGGGTCAGCCCGACTACCCGGGCCATCAGCGGGTCGACCCAGTCGGGCAGCTGCGCGCCGATCAGCAACGCCGCCGCGCCGATGATCACCACGACCGTGGCGTGGCCCAGAGCGTAGAGCGTGCCCAGGATCACCGGGCCGCGCTCCAATGCGAGGAAGTTGCGGTGTTTGACCGGCGTATGCGGCGGGTGGGGCACGTGGGCGGCCGCCTCAGCAGCGTGCGTGCGCAGCTCGGCGGCACCGCCGTGTCGATGATCGTGGCCTTGATGCGTCTCGTGCACTTCTTCGTGCTCGACCTCGGCCGCCTCCGCGGCGCTGGTGGTGCTGGTGATGTCGGTGATCGCCGCCAGGTGGTCCCAGTCGATGCCGTGCCGCAGGCCCAGAACGAGCGCGGTCAGCAGTAGCGCGATCGCCCCACCGTCGGTATCAAACATCCGCGGCATTATTGCGGCGGGAAGCGATCCATGGATCATCGCGCCGCGTAACCTCCGTTTGATGAGCAGTGCTGCGCGCTCAGGATGGCTGAGCTGGTTCCTGGCGGGTGTCGCCGCGGCCGCGGTCGCGATCGGCGTGGGCGAGCTGATCGGCGGCGCCCTGGGCGGCACCTCGATCGTGGCCGCGATTGGTGCGCTGGTGATCGCGCTCCAGCCGCCGGGCGGCAAGGACCTGATGACGCAGCTGTTCGGCACGAACGACAAGGTCGCGCTCGAGATCATGGTCACGATCGGCGGCCTGTTCGTGGGCGGGCTCCTTGGTCTGACGGCCAAACGCGACACGCGCATCGCCGCGGCGGGTTTCGTGGGCTTTGGCGCGGTCGCCTTCGTGCTGCTCATGAACGACCCGCTCAACCTGCTCTACGCCTCGGCTCTGGTGGTGTTCGCTGCCGTTCTCGGCGGGCTCATGACGCTCAGCTGGTTGACCGGCGCGATCCAGCACTTCAGCGCCTCGACTGGCACAACCATGGACATCGGCCGGCGCGGCTTCGTCGCCACAGCGGCGTTGCTGATCGTTGGCGGCAGTGGGCTGGTGGCGGTGGGTCGGCTGCTGGGCGGCTCGGTCGGTAGCTCGTCAACGCCTCCGGTCGGGATCCCCAAACCGGGCGAGACGGTCGCGCCGGTCGCGGCGACTGCCGACTTCTCGACCGACCCGGCCGTTGCCGGCCTCTCGCCCATCGTTGTCCCGAACGCCGACTTCTACCGCATCGACACGCGCCTCTCGACGCCGCGCATCGACAGCGCCACCTGGACACTGCGCGTGCACGGCATGGTCGACCAAGAGGTGATGCTGACCTACGACCAGCTGCTCGCGCGACCGCTGGTCGAGCGCTACGTCACGATCGCGTGCGTCTCGAACGAGGTCGGCGGGCACCTCGTGGGCAACGCCAAGTGGACCGGCACCTCGCTGGTCGATCTGCTCGACGAGGCGGGCATCAAGGCCGGCGCAACCCAGGTGGTCGGCCGCTCCTTCGACGGTTGGACCAGCGGCTTCCCGACCGACCACCTCGCCGGTGCCGGCAAGGACGCCATGGTGGTCGTCGCGATGAACGGCGAGCCGTTACCGGCACAGCACGGTTTTCCGGCGCGGCTCATCGTGCCCGGGCTCTTCGGCTACGTGAGCGCCACCAAGTGGCTGAGCGACATCGAGCTCACGACACTCGAGGCGTTCGACGCGTATTGGGTGCCGCTGGGCTGGTCGAAGCTGGGGCCCATCCTGACCCAGTCGCGCATCGACCGGCCTGCGTACGGTGCGTTCGCCAAGGCCGGCCAGTACTCGGTCGCGGGCGTTGCCTGGGCACCGACGCGCGGCATCAGCAAGGTCGAGGTCCAGCTCGACAACGGCGACTGGCAGCCGGCGCAGCTATCGCAGCCGCTGTCGAACTACGCGTGGGTCCAGTGGCGCGCAACGTTTGAACTTGCCGCGGGGCCGCACACCGTCACCGTTCGCGCCACCGACGGCACCGGCGCCACTCAGCCGGAAGGCGCAACCCCGCCGCCGCCCGACGGGGCCCGCGGCTGGCACAAGGTTCAGTTCAGCGCGGGCTAGCCCGCGTCACGTGGGAGTGGATGAAATCCAGAATCGCGTCGCGTTCCGCAGGTGAGCCCATGGCACGCGTCGGCAGCCACGTGACCGTCCTCTTGCCATGGCGCAAGACGATGACCGCGCCACTCTCGAGGTAGTTGTCCGCGGCCGACCAGTTCACGCGCGCCTTGCCCGCGACGGTGTCCGAGTCGATGCCGCCGTCGTCGATCGTGTAGCTCGCCTGCGTCCCTATGACGCGCTTGCCAATCGAGCCTGCCCGCAGGCGATCCGCATAGCGCGTCGTCGAAACAAGGAAGAGGAATGCGCCCATGCCAACGAGAACCGCGCCCAGGGTCACGTCGCCCAGGTAGGCGAGGTAGATCCCGTACAGCCCGCCCACGATGCCGGCGCCCATCCCGACGTTGTTGAGCGTCCGCTGCGCGACGCGCAGGTAGTCGACCAGATCGTCGCGACTTATCTGGAAACTCGCGGTGAATGGCGGCATTGTGGGCATAGCGCGCATGCTAGGGCGCAAAGCTGCGAGATACGCAGCCACCTTCAACCGCGTCGGCAATCCCCGCTCGGTACGACTTTTCGTTCCGGCTTCGGCGCGCTCACCTGGAATGAGCCAAATCTCAGCGCTTTACCCACGCAGCCGTACGAAAAGCCGTGCCGCTGAGTCCTACCGGGCCCCAAATCGGGCTGAACCAGCCGCGCCCGGCGAACCGCAGTTCGATTTAGCGCACAGATGAGAGGATCCGCCGCCATCGATGCGTCGTTCGGGGCGGCCGTCGAATGTCGGACATCTATAACCGTCCGGCGCTGATGATGCGCTGCAGGAACTGCTGCGTCCGCTCTTCGCGCGGCGCGGTCAGGATCTGCGCCGGCGGCCCCTCCTCCAGGATCACGCCCGCGTCGAGGAAGCAGATGCGGTCGGCCACGTCACGCGCGAACCCCATTTCGTGGGTCGCGATGACGAGCGTCATGCCCTCGCGCGCCAGCTCGCGGATGACGTCGAGCACTTCGGCGACAAGCGCCGGGTCCAGCGCGGCCGTGATCTCATCGAGCAGGAGGACGTTGGGTCGCATAGCGAGCGCGCGAACGATCGCGGCACGCTGCTGCTGGCCGCCCGACAGCCGGTCCGGGTACTCGTTGCGCTTATCGGCCAGGCCAAATCGGTTCAGCAGCTCCATCGCCCGGGAGTCGGCTTCCGCGGCGGACAGCTTGAGAACCTTGCGCGGCGCTAGGGTCACGTTGCCCATCACCGTCATGTGGGGGAAGAGGTTGAACGCCTGGAAGACGATGCCCACGTGGCGCCGGACGCGATTCACATTGGTGCCGCGCGCCGTGATCTCCTCGCCCTCGATCCAGATCCGCCCCGCGCTGATGTCCTCGAGCAGGTTGATGCAGCGCAGCAGCGTTGACTTGCCGCTGCCGGATGCGCCGATCAGGCACACCACCTCGTCCTGGGCAACGGTCAGGTCGATGCCGCGCAGCACTTCGACCGCGCCGTAGGACTTGCGTAGGCCCTGGACCTGCAGCGCCGTGGTCACCGCGCGATGCCGGCCATCTGCCGCCGCCGATCACGTGCCATCAGCCAGTCGACGAACCGTGTCAGCGGGATCGTCATCACCAGGAACAGCAGGCCACAGGCGATGAATGGCGTCAGGTTGAAGGCTGCGCCCGAAACGTTCTGCGTCTGCCGGAAGACCTCGATCACGCCAATGGTCGAAACGAGCGCCGTGTCTTTCTGCAGCCCGATGAAGTCATTCAGCAGTGGCGGAATCACGCGGCGGAACGCCTGGGGCAGAACCACGTGGCGCAACGCCTGGGCACGCGACAGACCCAGCGACCGCGCGGCCGCTTCCTGCGAAGGGTGAACGCTCTCAATGCCGGCGCGGTACACCTCGGCGACATAGGCCGACCAGCACAGCACAAGCGCGACCATGCCCAGCACGAACAGGTCGTTGGTCAGGCCGGGAATGCGCAAGCCAGGAACGCCGAAGCCGATCACGTAGATGACCAGGATGCTGGGCAGCCCGCGAAAGACGTCGGTGTAAACGATGGACATCAGGCGCAATGGGAAGAAAGCAGGTCCCGGCAAGCTGCGCATCACTGCCAGCACCAATCCAAAGAGGAGGATCAGAACCTCGGCCAGCAGGAATAGCTGGATGTTCTTCCAGAGCGCCCGGGCAATCCCCGGGAACGTCGTGTCGAAGATGTCGGACGAAAAGAAGAACCGGTGAACCGACTCCCAGCCGGGCGAGCTGACGACGACGTAGCCGATCAGCCCGAAGACAACGACGGTCGACAGGAGTGCCACGAGGGCGCCGCCGCCCGCACGCCCGAAGTCGAGCAGCCGTGAACCGCGATTACCGGCGAGTTCCGGCGGGGTCGCGGGTGCGACCCCGCTCATTGCGCTAACCCAGCGTCAGCGGCTACTCGAAGAAGGGGACGTCCTGACCCGTGTTGATCCACTTGTCGAGGATGCCCTGGAGCGTTCCGTCGGCCTTGATCTGGGCGATCGCCTGGTTCACGCAGCTCACGAGCGGGTTGCCCAGCTCGAGTATGGCGCCCACCTCGTCGGGCGTTGCCGGCGGCCCAAATTGGCCGACGATCGTGCCCTCCGGGTCGGGCGTGTCGAAGTTCTCGAGCTGCGCGTCGCGCATGTAGAAGGCTGTCGAGAGGTCGACGATGATCCCATCGGCCTGGCCGTTCTGGAGCGCCTGCAGAACATCGGCATTGGTGTTCAGCACAATGGGCTCAGCCGTAGGCTGGATCACATCCTGGATCAGCTTGAGGCTGGTGGTGTTCGCGGCTGCCGCGAACTTGTATGCCTTGAGATCGGCCAGCGTCGTCGCGCCGGTGATGGCGTTGGGCGTCAGCGCGAGAAGCGATTGGTTCGAGTCGAAATACGGCTCGGTGAAGGTGACCGCCTGGGCGCGGTCCGGGCGGATGGAAATCTGTGCCATGTGGAAGTCGAACGGCTTGGGACCGGGCGCGAACGCCTGCTCGAACACCGGGTTAGCTACCCAGTCGACCTTGTCCGGGGTGAAGCCCATCGCGGCCGCGATCGCATAGGCCGTGGCGCCCTCGAAGCCTTTCATCGAGTACGGCTCGGCGGAGAAGTCGGTCGAGCTCCAGGGCGACCCATCGGCCGGCTCGTTGTCGTACTGCTCTGACGCGTCCCCGCCCCACCATGGCGGATACGCCGGTATGTCCGTGCTGAGCGTCAGCCGGCCGGGATTCTTGAGGTTCGGAGTGGCGCAGGCGTCGGCGACCTCAGTGGGCGTCGGCGCAGCCGTGGGGGCCGCGGTCGGCGTTGCGGTTGGCGCCACGGTCGGGGCGGCCGTCGCAGTCGCAGTTGGCGCGGGCGTGGGCGCAGGTGTTGGAGTGGCGGCAGGGCCGGCACAAGCGGCTAGCAACAGGACCACGCCGCCGATTGCCAGGAAACGCATCGATCTCACCGCTCACTCCTCCGAAAGATGAGGCGCGAGGATAGCAAGGAAGCCGGGCTACTGGCTCGAGCCTCTATGGACGATCGCGTTGATGATCGTGACGATGCCGAATATGACCAGGCCGATCAGCGCCCACGGGTACTGGCCCGCTCCGGCCGGGACGGGCGCGGCGATCACCTCGCCGATGCCCAGCGCGATGAGGATCAGGCCCCAGCCGGCGACGATCCACTTGGGCAGGCGCGGAATGAAGACCCACGCCAGAACGAGGCCCAGCGTCAGCGCCGCGGCCAGCCATAGGACCGTGATGTCGATCTGCCGCCGGACCGGCTCGTTCATCGCCAGCGCGGCGAGCGTCGACAGACCTGCGGCGGAAAGGCCGCTCACGGCCAGTGCGAACCGGTCGCGGATCATCAGACCTCCTTGAACTGCTCGAACGGTTGGCGGCAATCGGCGCAGTGGTAGATCGCGCGGCACAAAGTCGGCCCAAAGGCATTCTCGAGCGTCGTGTTGCGCGAACCGCAGTATGGACACTGCGCGATGGGCATGACGGGCAAAACCAGCAGGTCGCGCGACTCGTCCTGGTGGCGCGCCGGCGGCGGCGCGAAACCGGCCGCCCGCAACGCCGCGCGACCGGCGTCGGTGATGCGCTCCGTGGTCCATGGCTCGGCGAAGCTGATGTCGACGCTGACATCGTCGGCGAACTCGCGCAGCCGCTCAGTGATCGACTCCTGGAGCACGTTGATCGCCGGGCAGCCGACGAACGTAGGCAGCAGCTCAACGCGGACGCTCCCCTCGCCCACGGTCACGTCGCGGATCACGCCCAAATCGACGACGGAGATGGTCGGAATCTCCGGGTCGTGCACGTCATGCAGCGCAGCCCAAACGACGCTCTCCAAAGGCCTCGTGGCGACCCCGGCCATTACCACTCCGCGCCCGCCTCGAGCTGGGCGACTGACGTGAACTCGTTCCACAGCCAGACAAACGATTCGTCGGGCGTGGCGTGGTCGCGTCCGTCCGCAGCGGGCGCACCTTCCGCTATCGGTCGGAGGTTCAGAGCGCACAGTCGGGCGTTGGCCTCCGACCGCCAGCGGGCCGCGAGGTCGGCCATTGGTGCGGACAGCACACCGGCGGCGACGAGCATCTCTTCACCGGGGAGCGGCGCGAACACTGAGGTCGCGACCGGGCTCAGCTGCTTCAGCGCGGACAACAGCTTGCCGCGCGGCTTGCCGTGGTGCGTGCCCAGCCGCTCGAGCCACGCGTCGAGATGCATCAGGTGGTAGCGCTCCTCGCGCCGGATCTTGGCAACGACCTCGGCCAGCGGCGCGAAGCTGGATCGCGCCAGGCCCGCCAGCCGCACCGAATCAGCAGTGTCGTACAGCCATCGCCGCGTGATGGTGAAGCCCCAGCCCTGGCGTGGGTGGTCCAACAGCCGGGCGTGCCGGTACTCGTTCGGCTGGCGGTGGAAGGCGAGGCGGTCGGGATCCTCACCGGTCAGCGCGCCGCGCAGCTCGTATAGCAGCCGGGCATGGCCGATCTCGTCCTGCGCCAGCGACGAGAAGGCGACGTCTTCCTCGAGCATGGGCGCGATGCCGGTCCATTCGGAGTCGCGGAAGCCGATCACGAACTCGTCGTCGGCCATCGTCAGCAGCAGGCCGGCGATGGCCGCGCGCAGCTGCGGATCCAGGCCCGACGCGTCGAACTGGGGCAGGTCAGGCTGGATCAGCTGCCTGGTTGCGCGCCGCGTCTGGGTCGTCATTTCTTGGCGCTCTCCTCGGCACGCTTGCGCGCCTCGTCGAGCTTGTCGCGCATCACGTAGCCGCCCGGCCGCTTGAACGAGCGGTCGAGCGGCGGCTGGAGCAGGTCCGGATCGGCCAGGTCGCTGATCTGAGTGCGCGGCACGACCCACAGCCGCACGCTCTCATTGCGCCGGCTGTAGAACTCGCGCGCGTAATGCGTGGCCAGCTCCCGGTCGGGCGCGCGGACGTTGCCGGCGTGGCGCATTGGGTCGCCGTCCTTCTCCTGGCGAAAGACCTCCCAGACGTCCGGATCGGCACCCGCGCCCAGCTTGCCGGCCTCATCGACGTGGCCTTCGCTGAGTCGCGCCTCGTCAGCCATTACCGCCATCCGGCCCAAGGTTTCCGACTTCATATCGGCAGGCGCGCCCAAAATCCCGGTGTCCGGCCACGGGAAATCTCGACAATCAGGCGCGCTGCGGCGCGCTGCCGCGCTGAGTTGAGCCAAACGACACCGTTCGCGGCCTGCTGCCGGCTGGCACAACTTCCGTTTGGTCTCAAATGCGGCCGATATGTCGATATCAAATCGGATCTCTTCCTGGCAGCTGCTCAGGCCGCGGGCGCGGACAGGATCGTCTGCCGGACCCACGCCGTCTGGTTGTGGTTGAGGCGGCGGAAATCGAGCCGCTCCTGGCTCTTGGGTCCGTGGCCGGTGACGACCGTGCGGAGCTCCTGCCAGTCGGGCTCGGTGTAGCGCCATTCGCCGCTGGCCTCGTCCAGCTTCAGCTCCTTGTCCGGTGGGTAGAGCCCCACTTCCCACAGTCGCGGCACGTACGTCGAGAGGAACTCCTGGCGGAGCTGCTCGCCGGTCTTCTCCTTGATCCGCCAATACAGGTCGCGATCCTTGGCCGGGTCAGTGCGCGGGCCGTGCATCTGCATCAGCGGGCCCCACCAGCGATCGAGCGCCTCCTGGGCCATGTCGCGCTGAGCCTGCGAGCCGTTCATCATCGTCACCACCACGTCGCGGCCGTGCATGATGTGGACGCTCTCCTCCCAGCAGATCTTCTTCATGGTTCGCGCATACGGCCCGTAGCTCGAGTCGCGCAGCGCCTGCTGGGCGACGATCGCCGCGGCGTCGACGAGCCACGCGATGATGCCCACGTCGCCCCATGACTTGGTCGGATAGTGGAAGACGTTGTGGAACTTCGTCTTGCCGTCGAGCAGGTCCTGGTACATCTGCTCGCGCGTCTTGCCCAGGTCCTCCGCCACGCGATACAGCAGCTGCGCGTGGCCGCACTCGTCCTGGACCTTGGCAGTCAGCGCCAGCTTCCGCTTGAGCGTTGGCGCGCGCATGATCCACTCGCGCTCAGGCAGAACGCCCATCAGCTCGCTGTTGGCGTGCATCTCGACGAAGCGCAGCACGCTGGTGCGGTACTCGTCGGGCATCCAGTCTCGTGCTTCGACCTTGAGCCCTCCGTGGACGTGCTCGACGAACGCGTCGTAGCGCTGCTCGTGGGTCAGGTCCGGATCCGCGAAGAGCGGCGTGGGCCGGTCTTCCGGTGCCAGGATGGGCGCGAGCGAAAGCGGGTCGGTCATGGGTCTTCCCCCTCGTCGATGGGTTTCGCCCAGGTCAGGGCGCGGATGAAAAGGTCGGCGTGCTGGTCGGCGATCTGGGCTGGCGTCAGCTTGCCGTCGGGCGAGTACCAGGTGGCAATCCCGTTGAGCGCGGACAGGATCACGATCGCGGTCTGGGCAGGGTCAACCCGGCCGAATTCGCCCGATGCCACGCCCTGGGCGATGGCCTGGCGAAAGAGGCGCTCGTAGTCGTCGCGGCGCGCGGCGATGGTCGCGCGTCGCTCCGGTGAGAGGAAGCGCCACTCGTCGAGGAAGACGGCCGCGTCCTTCTGGGCGCTCGTCACGACAGCGACGTGGGCGCGGATCATCTTGCGCAGCTTGCGCGCGGCGTCCGCCCCCGCTTCCAACTTCATCGCCAGGTCGATTTCTTCCTCGACGGTGAGCAGCGGAACGCGCGCCATTTCCTTCAGGTACATGCCAACCGTATCGTTCGACGACAGA
>DAIERN010000031.1 GCA_027346765.1 Chloroflexota bacterium
CGAGCGAGCGCATCGGCGAGGGTGCCGGCGACGCGGCGCCGGCCGGCGCCGCGATCGCCTCCGGCTCGCCGGGGCGCGACGCAAGAAACTCCAGCAGCTCATCGACGCGGGACACCTCGGCCGCGTCGCGCGCCGCGTCAGCCAGGCGGACGCGCATCAATAGAGCGCGGTCTCGACACCCCGCTCGGGCGCGATTACCTCGACTGAGGCGCCCAGCTTGCCGAGCTCGCTGCGCAGCTCGTCGGGCGTGCCCGCCAGGATGGGGAACGTGCCGTAGTGGATGGGCACAACGGCCTTGACGCCAAGGAGCTGGGCGGCGCGGGCGGCGCCGGCGGGTCCCATGGTGTAGTGGCCGCCCGTGGGCAGGAAGGCCACGTCGGGCGCATGCATCTCGCGAATGAGCGCCATGTCGCCGAACAGGTCCGTGTCGCCGGCGTAGTAGACGCATTTGCCGTCCTCGAGCCGGAGCACGAAGCCGACCGGCTCGCCCAGGTAGAGCGGACCCTCGGACGTTCTGGCCCAGCCGGTCATCGGCTCACCGGATGCCAGCCAGTCCCCGGCCGAGTGGTCAGCGTGGGTCATCGTCACCGCCAGGCCGCGCGTCGCGACCGAGCCGCCCTTGTTCATGCCGATGATCTCGACGCCGGCGTCACCCAGCTGTGTCTCGAGCCACAGCGACAGCTCGTGGATGCACGGCCAGGCCGGCTCGGTGCGCCGCGCGATGCTCAGCGCATCCGCCTTTGAAACCTGGCGCGGCGCCGAGCCGATGTGGTCGAAGTGGCCGTGCGATACGAGCATGATGTCGCACTGCCCGAGGTCGGCCGCGGCGCGCGGCGAGGTTGGATTGCCCAACCACGGGTCGAACAGCACGACCTTGTCCCCCGGCGTGCGCAGCTCGACGGCTGAGTGGCCGAACCAGGTGAAGCGCGCACTCATCGATGGGCCCTCTCTACGCTCAGCGGAAGTTGCCCTAATTCTGGCGCGCTGCGTTCAAGGTGCAATAGCGAGCCGCGTAAGATCGGCGCGTCGTCACTGTCATAGGAGGTTGAGGTGGATTTCCTGCCGGCGATTTTTCTCGTCCTGCTGATCGTCTGCGCCATCGGCGCGATTCTCGTAACGACCGTGCCCGACCAGCGCGCCCATCAGCTGCAGCTCCAGAGCCGTCGCTTTGGCGCCGACGCCAACGGCCAGGAGGTCAAGGTGCGTTATCCGTTCCGACGCACGCTCATCGCCGGCGTATTCGGCTTCTTCGTCCTGTGGATCCTGTCCCTGGGCGTGATCATCGTGCCCGCCGGCTTTGTCGGTGTCGTGCGCTTCCTGGGCCAGGTCCAGCCCAACGTCCTTTATCCGGGCGCCAGCTGGGTCATCCCGTTCGTCAACAGCGTCGAAGAGGTCGACACCCGCGTTCAGCCGCACAACTTCCAGCAGCTGACGGCGGCGACCTCGGAGAACCTCCAGGTCACAGTGACGGGCACGATGAACTACCACCTCGACCCGGCGTTCGCGGGCCAGCTGATCCAGAACGTGGGCACCGACTTCGCGAGCAAGATCATTGATCCGGCCTTCAGCGATTACATCAAGCAGGTCACGCCGGCGTATTCCGCGGATAGCAACAGCCCGACCTTCATCCTCAACAAGCGCGATGAGATTCGCCAGCTCACCAAGAACCAGCTGGGCGAGAACCTGGCCCGGTACCACATCATCGTGGACGACATCTACATCGTGGACATCGGCTACCCGCAGGCCTACAACGACGCCATTACGAGCAAGCAGGTCGAGCAGCAGAACGTCCAGCGCGAGCAGCAGATCCTCGAGCAGCGGCGCATCCAGGCGCAGCAGCTGGTGGTGACCGCGCAGGGCCAGGCGGACGCGAACCGCGAGACCGCGGCTGGCCAGGCGGACGCCAACGCTTCGATCAACGGCTCTCTGACCGATCAGCTCATCCGCTGGCAGGCGATCCAGAAGCTGAACCCCAACGTTCAGATCATGCTGTTGCCGGAGGGCAACCAGTTCATCCTGCCGCTGCCCTCGCTCCAGCCGGTGACGCCAAGCCCGGCGCCGTGACGCGCGTGGGCCGGGACGGCAGCGCGTGAAGCTGCTGACGCGCGTCGTCGGGCCGATCGCGACGAACCTGTACGTGCTGGGTGACGAGTCCAGCGGCGAGGCAATCGCGATCGACACGGCGACGCCGTGCGTCGAGTGGCTCACGGCAACCTTGGCGGAGCGCGGCTGGCGCCTGAAGCTCATCGTCAGCACGCACCGCCACTGGGATCACATCGGCGACAACGCGGCAGCGAGCGCGGCCACCGGCGCACAGGTTGCCGCGCACAGCGCCGATCGCCACGGGCTGGAGCATCCGTCGGGCCACATGGCGCCGTTCCCGATTCCGCCGTCCGCGCCTGCGATCGACCTGGCCGAGGGATCGCACATCCGGTTCGGTGAGATCACGCTCGAGGTGCTGCACACGCCTGGCCACACGGAGGGCTCGGTCTGCCTGCTGGCCGCCTCTGAGCGACTGCTGCTGACCGGTGACACGCTCTTTGCGCAGGGGTGGGGGAGGACCGACCTCGAGGGCGGCTCCGAAGAGCAGATGGTCGATTCTCTCAGCCGACTATCCGGCTTGGACGACGACCTCAAGCTGCTGCCTGGCCACGGCCGGCAGACGATGCTCGTCGATGAGCGAGGCTGGCTCGAACAGGTGAAGCGGACGCGGCTGCTTCCGTTCTAGTCCGCGGTTCGCCTAGAGATGTGTCATCTGGACGGCATCCGTCCAGCGTTCCGGGCCGCAGCCCGATTCTTGCGTCAGCTGGACCAGCTGCCGCCAACTGACGCAACTTTCAGCCGTCGAGCGAAAACGCTGGACGCATTCGGGCCATTTGACACAAGCTGGCACCATCTGACGCAGGTCGGCAACTTGATGCGCCTTGCGTTTCGGGCGTGGCAGGCAACGGACCGGGCCAACCGGGCGATCTAGTCACCTTCCGACAGGATCAATTCAAGCCACTTTTCAGCTTCGCGGTCCAGTCGTGGACGGTGCCACCGGGCTCGACTTGCCGCAGCGGCAGGCCCGCCCAGCGCGGAAACTGTTCATCAACCAGGCGACGCACCAGATACTCATCGATCAAGAACTCGTCGACGTGCATCCGTGCCGCAGCGCCTGACATTGCTTAGATCTCGAATGGCTTGCGCCATGCGGTCGAGCGCTCCGCGATGACAAAGCCCACGCTCTCGTAGACGCGCACCGCGCCCGTCGGGTTGGTGGCATCGACGCCCAGGATCCCGGTGTCGTAGCCACGTCCCTTGAGGAGCTTGAGCGATGCGGTCACGGCCGCGTGCGCGACCCCGCGCCGGCGGTACTCACGCATGGTGAAAACGCTGTGCAGCCAACCGCGGTTGACGCCCAGCTGCTCGTTCTCTTCCTTCGAAACGGCGTTGATCGACGCACCCGCGACCTTCTCGCCGTCGAACAGCACCACCCACAGGCTGGTGTCGAAGTCAGGCCGTGAGATCCAGCGCTGGTACGACTCCTCGGAGTCCTCGAAGCCGCCCCAATGGTCCCTGAAGGCCTCGACGTCGGCCTGCCAGATCTTGCGGTACTCGTCGGGCCGGACCGGTCGGATCTCGAGCCCATCCGGGACGACAACGTCGGGGATCGGCTCGTTCAGGTCACGCGTCATCTCGTAGAAATGGCGCACCTTCTCGAAGCCGTTCTCCTCCAGCACCTTGGTGGCTGCGGCCTGGCGGTCGGAGTTCCAGCTGCCGAAAACTCGCGGCAGGCTGGTGCCGTGGGCCCTGCGCGAGCTCGCGCAGCTTCTGCTGGTTGTGGCGAATCAGCGCCGTGCCGATGCCCATGTTGCGCCACTCCGGCACCACCGCGCCACCCATGCGGTACTCGCGGTAGACCGGTTCCAGCGTCGTGTCGACCCATGAGCGATCGGCCTGGGCGACGGGCACGCCATCGATCTCGGCGATCGTCACGTCGCGCGTCGCGTCGAAGTTCTCGCTGGGATTCGAGTACCACGCGCCAACATGGCCGGCGTCCTCGCGGAACGGCACGCCATCTGCCTCGAGCTCGCGGTTGATGATGTCGACGATGACCGGAATGTCAGCCACCCCGGCATACGGGCGCAGGGTGAGCCCAGGCGGGGCCGTCCGCGTCTCGCTCGTGACGAGCGTCTCATTCAAAGCATTCATGTCCTTATCCAACTCTCTTGAGCTTGCCGGTCCGCTTGGCGTAACGCTCGGCCCAGCCGAACACGAACACGCCCAACGGGATGAACACAACGGCCATCACGGCCAGGGGCAGGAGGTGGCCGCCCATCGCGGTCACCGGCGCACCGTCGATCAGTGCCTGGCGGACACCGTCGAGGATGTACGTCGCCGGCGAGAAGGCGGCCACGACCTGCATCGGTGCGGGCAGGATGGTGACGCTGTAGTAGACGCCGCTGATGAGCAGCAGCAACGACTGGATGACGAACACCATCTGGTCGCCCCGCTCGACCCAGATGAGCGGCAGGGTCGCGGCCATCATGCCGATGCCGATGATCGACAGCGAGCCGACCAGCATGAGCACAGTTGCCGTCAGGAAGTCGGCGTGCGACAGGTCAATACCGAAGAACAGCACGAGCACCGTCAGCACGACGGCGGTATGGATCAGGCCCCACATGATCGCGAACACAGTCGAGCCCAGGAGCTGCGACACGCGCCGTACCGGCGCCATCATGGTGTACTCCAGTGTGCCCTCCCAGCGCTCCCAGCTGATCTGCTCGGCGATGATCGAGAACACGACGCTCAGGTAGTTCCAGAAGGTCGCGCCAATCATCAGCGACAGAATCAGGCGCGCTGAATTCTGGTCGCGGCCGATCAGGGTGACGGCCAGCGCGCCGGCGACCGAGTAGACCATGAAGGCCACTTCCCAGCCCCAGTAGCGCTTCGTCAGGTTGAAGTTGCGCTCGACGAAGGCGAACGATGCGCGGAACTCGCGCGTCAGGACGGTCATCGGACTGTTCCTTTGTCAGTGGTTGGGGTGGGCTCGCTCTTACTTAGAGCGAGCCCATTGACGGGTTCGGTCGGCGGCCAGGCGGCTGCCGATCCGGATCATCGAACGGCCGACAGCGCGGCGGATGCGCCGCGGCGGCTGGCCGGCTGCGACGAGTCGCCGCCGACGCACCGATTCGCGTTCCTCGCCCCGGCGCTGCCGATCGATCTCAACGTGATATGGGTGGATCAACATCTGGCAAATCACCTCCTTTCAATTGGATTTGTCTCCGCAGGGCGGCTTGCGAGCCGCTGCTGCGCGCTTCGCGATCTCCGGCGCGAATCGCGCCTGATCTCGCTTCGCTTGCGTTCTTTGTCTTCGCAGGCGCTGCCTATTCGTCGTTTTGCTCCTCTTCGTGGTCGTCGTCGAGCGAGCGACCGGTATGGGCCATGAAGACGTCGTGCAGCGTTGCCGCGCGCGGCGTGCCGTCGGGGCCGACCTGCGGCCCGACGCCTGCCTTCAGCTCGCTCACCGTCCCCTCGGCGACCAGGCGGCCGTCGTTGAGCAGACCGATGCGCGAACAGAGCCGCTCAGCTTCCTCGAGGTCGTGCGTCGTCAACACGATGGTTGCGTCGTGCTGATCCCGGATCTCCTCAATGAACGCCTGCACTTCGAGCTTCGAACGCGGATCCAGTCCTGTCGTCGGCTCGTCGAGCAGGAGTAGCACCGGGCTTGTCAGGAAGGCACGCGCGATCGCGACCTTCTGCTGCATGCCCCGGCTCATCTGCTCGAGCGGTCGGCCCAGGCGCGACTCGGCAATCCCCAGCCTGCCTGCGATGCGCACGATTTCGCGCCGGGCGAGCCCGGCATCGACGCCGTACAGCCGCGCGGCGTACATCAGGTTCTCGTTCGGCGACAGCTTCTTGAAGAAAGCCGCGTCGACGCTCACCCGGTTGATCAGCCGCTTGACCGCCATCTCGTCGCGGACGATGTCGTGGCCAAAGACCGCGACCCGGCCGTGCTCGACCGTGAGCAGCGTGCTCACCAACCTGATGAAGGTCGACTTGCCGCTGCCGTTGGCGCCCAACAGTCCGTAGATCTCGCCGCGCTCGATGCGGAGCGAGACGTCGTTGACCGCAACGACCGTCTTGCGCTTCTTGCGCCCGCCGACCTCGAACTTCTTGCTCAGGTGCTCGATGTCAAGCGCTGCCGGTCCGGCGGCGTGGGGAATCGGCTGCGCGGGAAGCACCGGCTCGGTGGTGGTCGGTTGGCTTCTTGTCGGTGGCGTCTTTGTGATCGCCATGGCTCCTTGCTCCAGTGGTCATGAATGCCAAGGACAAGGGCCCCGATTAGGCGCGGGAGAGGCGGCTGTCGGGACGCCTGCAGGTTGCAGGGCATCAAAAAAGCCGGGGGCCCGATCTGGCCCTCCGGCTTCTGAATTCGGCGGTTGGTCCGCTTCGCTCAGATCAGAAAGGGCACAGATCTCCCGCGCTCCGAAACGCCGAAGGGCGCGTCGGACCGCAGCGCGGAGGCTGCGGCGGTGGCGAGGTTGGGGATCATCATTCGGGGATCGTGCTCCATTAGTGGCTGGCTCTGGCGCGAGCGCGGTTGCGGAGAATACGAGCGCAAAGCGCGGACTGTCAAATCAGTGTCAAAAGCTGCGGCCGCGCGCCAAGGCAGTGACGCGCGGCCGTTGGGAAGAGTTCGCCTAGTTGAGCTGGACGTGCAGATAGGCGGTGAAGCCGCTGACGAAGTTCAGGCCGTGGACGCGCACGCCGTACTTCTTGTTGAGGGCGCTGATGATCTCGCCGTTGCCGATGTAGATGCCCATGTGCGTGCCCTTGTGCCAGATGACGAGGTCGCCCGGCTTGGGGTTGGAGCGACTCGCGAGGCCGCGTCGTTTGAACCAGTGGTAGTAGGCACGGGCGCCTTTGCGGGCGCTGCCGATCTTGGCTTCGAGCCCGGACTGCTTGTAGACGCGCCACACGAGTCCGGAGCAGTCGAAGGACGTCATGCCCTCGGCGCCAAATCTGTAATGGGCGCCCACGTGGCTCCTGGCCAGCTGGACGATCCTGGCGCGCTGTGAGATGGACTTGGCCGAGCTCGTCGACTGGGCCGAGTTCGCCGACTGCGGCGATCCTGCCGACTGCGGCGATCCGGCCGACTGGACCGACTCCGCCGACTGGACCGATTCGACTGACTGGAAGCTGGCTGCTGCAACCGACTGCGGGCTGCCTGCCCCACCAGCGGACATGAGAAGTGCTGCGGCCAATGAAGCCGCGATGGCCATGCGCGACACGGCAAACGACATTCGATTTCCCCCTCTGCAGGGTGCGTCGAAGCACACCCCGCGGAACTTGCGGCCGCGCTACGCAAAATTCGCGCTAGGACGTTGGCGCGCCACCCACGGCACCGTCGCCTGGGGCAACGGCTAAGGGCTACACCAGGCCCGGGACGAGCGGCCTTGGTTTGATCCCCGCCACGACAACGGGGCTTGGACCGAGCATTACATACGCGTCAATGAGAACGCAACCCCACCCGGGCCGCTAATCGTCATGGTGCGCTAGCCGGTCAGGCGACCTCGGCGTGCTTGTGGCGCGGCAGGCCCGCGACGACCGCCTCGAGCAGGTGCTGTGACGAGTGGGTGATCTCGTCCACGGCGCGATTGAACGCTTCCTCGTTGGCCGCGGACGGCTTGCGATAGCCACTGATCTTGCGCACGAACTGAAGTGCGGCGGCGCGGATCTCGTCCTCGCCGACGATCTCATCACCATCTCGGAGTCGAACGATGCTTCGGCACATGGGCGCCACCTTAAAGCACCTGCGTTAACCGAAGGCCGACCTTGCCCTGAGCAGCCGCGCGGCGTAATCGCGCACGGCAGGGGAGAGGCCCGCGTTGTTGGCGAGGAGCTCGAGATAAGCCGCGATCGCCGCGCGGTCGACCGGGGTGAGTGGCGCGGTGTGCCACGGATCGGCGGCTTGCTCCCCGCGCTCGCCGCGCTGGCCGCGGGAAACAGCCTCGACCATCACTTCCGACTCGACCGAGCTGAAGAACATCGCCACCCGCGGCAGGCCGGCCATTGCCGCCTTGTGGGCGAGCACCTGGCTCGACAGGCGCAGCGCCTCGAGGTCGGCCGCCGACAGCCCCTCGAGAGTTGCCGCCACCTTGGGTGCCATCGAGCCACTGTATCCTTCGAAGGCGTTGCTTCCCACCTCGGCCATCGACGGCTGGCGCCGCTTCGGCGACCCGCGTTTCCGGACTTACCACTACCTCGCTCTGGCACAGGGCGTGGTTGGCGTGCTCGCCGGTTTCGACGTCGTCATCCCGTGGGCGCTGGCGATGGGCTGTCCGCCGTTCGCCGCGATCCTGCTGGGCGTCCTGCCGCTGGCCGGCGGGATGGCGCAGCTCGTGGTGCCGCGGCTGCTCGACCGGACAGACGGCAATCTGCGCGGCCTGACGATCCTCATCTCAGCGATCGGCGAGCCGCGCGGCCTGTACTTCGCCGCGCTCGCGCTGCTCTACGCGGCCGGCCTGATCAGTGGCCCGGTCGCGCTGATCGTCCTGTCGGTATTGATCGGCATCACCAGCGTCTTGAGCTCGATCACCGGCGCGAACCTCCTCGCTTGGCATTCCGCCGTGCTGCCCGACCAGGATCGGCGGCTCGTCGTCCCACGCCTGATGGCCGTCTCGCTGGCGATCGGCGCGCTGCTGCTGCTGCCCATGGCGGCGCTGCTCGACTCGCTCGTCCACGTCATCGGTCCGTACGCCTACGCGCTGCCGTTCGTCGTCTCGGGCGCTTTCAGTATTGCCGAGATCTGGGTGCTCTTTCGGCTACGCCATCCGGGCATGGTCATCGTGCCGCCGCGGGCGCTGGCGGCCGAATCGGAGCCGACACCGGAGCTGAACCAGTTCCTCCGCTCGAGCATGATCAACGCCCTGGGCATGGGCGTCACCCCGGCGCTGTCGGTGTTCATCATCAGCGTGCTGGGCATGACGGCCGGTTTCTCGATGATGGTTGGTGCGATCGGCACGCTGACGATGGTCGCGGCGGCAGCCGTCTACGGCGATCGCCTTACGCGGGGCTCGTCGTCACGGATGCTGCGCCGCTCGTTTGCCGTCCGCGTCCTGGCGATGATCAGCCCGCTGCTGGTGCTGCCGCTGCCCGCGCTGGCGCCCGTCTTTGTGATTACGTCGGGGATGCTGGGCGCGATCGGCTTTGCCGGCGGCACGCTCGCCGCCAACGAGCGGCTGTACCGGCTGATCAGCGGCCCGTCCGTGATCCGTCACCACGCGCGCTACCTGGCGCGCACCTCGGGCGCGATGACCGTCGGTCAGCTCGCGGGCGCGGGTGTGATCGGCGTGGCCGGCGCTGTCCTGCCGGCGTTCGCGCTGCTCTACGTGACTTCGGCGGCTATTCGTGTCGTGGCCTGGCGGAGTGCGGGCGAATCCGTCAGCGCGCCCGCCGCCGCACCACCGCCGCCCCCACCGGAGCAGCCGCCGGCGGCCGAGCCTCCGGCATCGGCCGCCGTCCAAACAGCGAACTAGGGCGCGGCTCAATCCCGCTGAGCGGCGCGGAGGTTCAGGCGGTTGGACTCGTCCCTGACGGTTTGCCCCGCCGGAACAGGGTGCCGCTGGACCACGGCGTGCCCAGGCGGGGCAGCAGGTAGCGATCAAGGCCGTAGTAGCCGGCCGTCTTCCAGGCGAGCATCACGCCGATCGCCATCGTGAACAGCACCGGGTTGGACGAGGTCGATCCGGCGAGAAGATACGACACGTTCATGAGCGCTCCGAAGAACGCGGCGAGGCCGGTGAACGCGCCAAGGATGAGCGCGACGCCGACCGCGATCTCGCCGAACGTGACCAGCAGCGCGAACCAGCCCTCGGCATGGTTGTTGATCAGCATGTTGAGGAAGTCGCGATACCAGTCGTACGTGATCGCCGGTCGTGCCGGCGCGTCAGGAATCGCAACTGCCTTGGTCCAGTAGCCCAACAGCGACGCGCCACCCTGGACCCAGCCCGGGTCACTCAGCTTGTGCAGCCCGGCATCGAGCCACGCGAAGCCAAGAAACACTCGGATCGGCAGCCAAACCCAGCCCGCCGCGCGGTTGCTGAACAGGAAGCGCGCGAACGGTGGCCCTTCCACCTCCACCGTCTCGGCGCCGGGCGCGTTGCGGTGATACATGAACAGCGCGATCACCAGGGCAATGAACGAGACCCAGA
>DAIERN010000032.1 GCA_027346765.1 Chloroflexota bacterium
TCAACATCGGCCACGGCGACAAGCGCGTCGTGCGCGCGATCGCCGACCAGGCCGAGAAGCTCGCCTACGCGAATCCTTTTATGGCGCACGAGCCGCGCGCCTTGCTGGGTAAGAAGCTGGCCGAGATTGCGCCGGGTGACATCGACGTCTTCTTCTTCACCAATGGCGGCGCGGAGGCGAACGAGAACGCCATCAAGCTTGCCCGCCAGGCGACCGGCCGCCAGAAGATCCTGGCGCGCTACCGCTCATACCACGGCGCGACCGGCCAGGTCATCAACGCCACGGGCGATCCGCGTCGTTGGGCGGCCGAGACCGGCGTGTGGGGCGTCGTGCGCATTCCCGACTTCCAACCGTGGGGCGACGCTGCGCCGCGCGATGTGGCGTCCGTCCTGCGCGAGACCGAGCAGGTCATCATGTACGAGGGGCCGCAGACGATCGCGGCGATGATCATCGAGCCGGTCGTCGGCACCAACGGCATCCTGATCCCGCCTGACGGCCTGATGCAGGGCCTGCGCGAGATGTGCACGCGCTACGGCATCTGGCTCATCGCCGACGAGGTCATGAGCGGCTTTGGCCGGACGGGTCGTTGGTGGGCCGTGGATCACTGGGACGTCGTGCCTGATCTGATCACCATGGCCAAGGGTCTTACGTCGTCCTACCTGCCGCTCGGCGCGGTGGGCATGCGCCGCTCCGTCGCGGACACGTTCCGCGACAAGGTCTTTTACGGCGGCCTGACGTACAACTCGCACCCCATGGGCTGCGCCGCGGCGCTGGCGACGATCGGGGTCTACGAGGAGGACTCGCTGATCGACCACGCCGCGCGGATGGGCGAGGTGATGGCTCGCCATCACGCCGACCTCATGGCGCGCCACCCGTCTGTGGGCGCGGTCCGCAACATCGGCCTGTTCGGCATGATCGACGTTGTTCGGTCGCGCGATCCCTTCGAGCCCATGGCCCCCTACAACGGCACGTCCGACGAGATGAAGGCGATCGCCAAGCACTGCCGCGACAACGGCCTGTACACGATGTACCGCTGGAACGGCATCCACACCAACCCGCCGCTCACGATCACCCAGGAGCAGCTGGCCGAAGGCTTCGCGATCATCGACAAGGCGCTGGAGATCTCCGACCGCTCCGTCCGCTAGCGGACGCCAGTCAGGGCTCGCGTCGCCCCGCTAACCTGCGCCGAGCATGCGTCGCGCCCTGTCGCTGGTCCTGTTCCTTGTTGGCTTCGGGCTGATCTGGGAAGGTGCGAAGTGGGTCGGCGGCGACCCGTGGCGACTGACCGCGATCGGCTATACGCATAACCCGCCGCTGCACATCCTGCAGCTCAGCGACCGCCAGCTGCCGCACCTGTGGGACATCGCGGCCTCTTTCAGCGAGCCCTTCCAGCGCAACGCGGATTACAGCTTGGCCAACTACCTCATCGACCAGGCCCTCTACACCTGGGGCGAGGCGCTCATCGGCTTCGCCGTCGGTGCGGCTATCGGCGTGGTGCTGGCGAGCATCTTTGTCCACTCCAGCCTGCTCGAGCGCGCATTCGTGCCCTACGTGGTGGCCAGCCAGACCGTGCCCATCGTCGCTCTCGCGCCGCTCATCGTGGTCGGTTTTGGGCGGGGCCTGACGAGCGTCGTGATCATCGCGACGTACCTGACCTTCTTTCCGGTGACGATCGCGGTGCTGCGCGGCCTGCGTTCGCCCGACCCGCGGGCGATCGAGCTGCTGCGCTCCTTCGCGGCAAGCCGGTGGGACGTCTATCGCAAGGTGCGACTGCCCGCCAGCGTGCCCTACCTGTTCACGGCACTCAAGGTGGCTGCCGCCGCCAGCATCGTGGGCACCATCATCGGCGAGGGCCCGGGTGGCGTGCCGCAGGGGCTGGGCCGAGCCATCCTGAACTTCAACCAGCAGTACGTCACGGGCCCGGAGAAGCTGTGGGCGGCCATCCTCGTGGCATCGATCGTGGGCATCGGCTTCTTCCTGATCGTCCGCCTGGCTGAACGGCTGGTGGTCCGTCGAAGCTCCCAATCGGCGGCATCATGAACTCCGAAGCGAGGGGCACGGTGAGCGACGCCCGAGCAGTCCACCTTGCCGGCGTCAGCATGGATTTCAAAACGCGCGCGGGCGAGACGACCGCGTTGAGTGACATCAACCTGTCGATCGCTCCGGGTGAGTTCGTGTCGCTCATTGGACCCTCGGGCTGCGGCAAGAGCACGCTGCTGCGGATCGTCGGTGACTTGATCCGACCGACCGGCGGGGTCGTCGAGGTCAACGGCAAGCCCGCCCAACAGGCGCGCATCGGGCGCGAATACGGCATGGTTTTCCAGGCACCGGTGCTGTTCGACTGGCGCACCGTCGAAGCAAACGTTCGGCTGCCGCTGGAAGTCATGGGCATGGAGCGCGCCAAGCGCGATTCGCGTGTGAAGGCGATGCTCGAGCTGGTCGACCTGGGCAGCTTCACGCGCCACTACCCATACCAGCTATCGGGCGGCATGCAGCAGCGCGTGGCGATCGCTCGGGCGCTCGCTCTCGAGCCAACGCTGCTGTTGATGGACGAGCCCTTCGGGGCGCTCGACGAGATGACCCGCGAGCGGCTCAACCTCGAGGTGCTGCGCATCTGGCAACGGACGGGGACGACGGTCATCTTCGTTACTCACTCGATCCCAGAGGCAGTCTTCCTATCCACTCGAGTGGCGGTCATGAGTCCGCGTCCAGGACGAATCACCAACTTGGTCGAGATCGACCTGCCCCAGCCGCGCAATGAGGTGACGCGCGAGAGCGAGCGCTACTTCGAGCTGGTCACTGAGGTGCGCGAGAGCCTCCGCGGCCGCCCTGGGACAGCCGGTCGGGCGACGGCGTCTGAGGATCGCCTGCGGGCGGAGGGTCCGGTCGGTTGATGGCCCGGCTGGTGCGCTACCTGCCCGCGCTGGTTGTCTTCGTCGCCGTGATTGCGCTCTGGGAGCTGACCACCGCCGGCACGGGCCGGCGCGTCATCCCGCCGCCGTCGGCCATCGTCAACGCCGGACTGGACAACTTCGACGCGCTGCGTCGATCGGCGCAGGCGACGGCGTTTGAGGCGCTCGGCGGGCTGGCGATCGGTTCCCTCGGCGGGATCCTCGTTGCCTTCGCGTCGGCGCGCTGGATGACTGCCCGTGATGTGCTCGTGCCGGTGGCAATCGCCACGAGCGCGATCCCGATCATCGCCGTGGCACCCATCCTGAACAACTGGTTCGGAGTCCTGAACCCGCTGTCCAAGATGATGATGGCTGCGCTGCTCGTCTTCTTTCCGGTGATGATCAACGTCACGCGCGGCCTGGTCGACGTACAGCCGGCGTCGCTCGAGCTGATGCGCTCCTACGCCGGTACGGAGATGACGGTTCTGCGCAAGGTGCGCGTGCCGAACATGCTGCCGTTCCTTTTCACTGCGCTCAAGGTCGGAGCGACGCTGGCGTTCATCGGCGCGCTCGTTGGTGAGTACTTCGGCGGTACCTCAGAGGTGTTGGGTCGGGTGGTCCTCACCAGCATCAGCAGCGGCCGGTTCGACCTCGCCTGGGCGGGCATTCTCATCGGTGCGGTGGCGGCGATCTTGGCGTACCTGGTGGTTTCGACCGTGGAGCGGCTGGCCATTCCCTGGCACGCCTCCCAAAGAGGCGAGTGACTGCGCTCCGGAGAGCGCGAACCTGACGGTCATGCGCGGCGGCGTTGCGCTATCGTGCCCGGTCAGACGGCCCTGGTGCCACCCACGGCGCCGGCGTTGCGGAGGAGGAACCGGCCGCGGCCCGTCGGCGGTCGACCAGAGAGGTGCAAGGATGCGCGATTTCAAGAGGTCGTTCGGCCTGATGGCTGCGACCGCGCTGTTAATGGTTGCGTGCGGCGGCCCGGCGGCAACTCCGACCCCAGCTGTGACGGCGCCACCGTCACCGACAGCGTCACCATCGTCGGCGCCGTTGACTCACGTGCAGCTGCAGCTCCAGTGGGAGCCACAGGCCCAGTTTGCCGGCTACTTCGCCGCGGACGCGCAGGGCTACTTCACCGCTGAGGGCCTCGATGTCGAGATCCTGCGCGGCGGTGCGGAGGTCATCCCGCAGGTCGTGGGATCCGACCCCAACGGGCCCGAGTTCACGATCTCATGGGTGCCCAAGGTGCTCGAGGTGCGGGCCAACGGCCAGTCCGACCTTGTCGACATCGCCCAGATCTTCCAGCGCTCGGGAACGCGCTCCGTTTCATGGGCCGCCGGCAAGGGTCCGGGCACGCCCAGCACAGAGAACATCACTTCGCCTGAGCAGTTCGCAGGCAAGAACGTTGGCGTGTGGGACTTCGGCAACGAGTACGAAGTGACCGCCGCCGGGCTGAAGTACAACCTCGTCCAGAACGTCGACTACACCAAGGTCATCCAGCCATTCAACATGGACCTGCTGTTCAACCGCGAGGTCGATGTTGCCGAGGCGATGATCTACAACGAGTACGCCCAGGTGCTCGAGGCGACAAATCCAGCGACGGGCGACCTCTACCAGCCTGAAGATCTGAACGTGATCAACTACAACGAAGTTGGCACGGCGATGCTCCAGGACGCTCTTTTCGCCCGCGAGGCTTGGCTGGCGGAGCCCGGCAACGAGGACATCGCGGTCCGCTTCCTGCGCGCTTCGTTCCGTGGCTGGATCTATTGCCGCGACCACGCGGCAGACTGCATCCAGTACACGGTGGATGCGGGCTCTACGCTCGGAGCCGGCCACCAGGCGTGGATGATGAACGAGATCAACCCGCTCGTCTGGCCGTCGCCTGACGGCATTGGCGCAATTGATGTCGACTTCTGGAACCAGACCGTCGGTGTCGCCAAGGGCGCGGGCATCATCCCGAACGATCCTGACGAAGGCGCATATCGGACCGACTTGGCCGACTCGGCCCGGACCGGCATCACCGAGGACGCGAAAGGCACGAATTTCCAGAAGGGCACCGTGGAGGTAACCCCGGGCGGCGTGTAGTCCGACATCTCGCTCAAGACCCAGTAGCGCGAGGCCGGCCCGCAAGGGCCGGCCTCTTTCCTTGCCCGCCCGACTGCAGTCTCTCGCGTGAGCCAAATTCACGGAATCCGCCGATGTGGCCCCGCCGCAGCCGATTTCGCCCCTCTGGGCCAGCGCGATAGTGCCTTCCATGCGCAGCCACGCTCAGATCAGGCCAGCCACACGGCTTGCATGCGTCCACTCCGCGCTGGCGGAGCGGATAAGGGCCTGGTAAGGCCCGATTTCGAGAATGTGGGTCACATGCCTGCCACGACCCGTCGCAACCAGCCAACGCAAAGTGCCGTGGCCGGCCGGCGCCGGGCGATTCAGGCCACTTCCGTCCTTGGCGAGCGGGTCCTCAAAGCGCGCACGCGGCGCAAATGGACCCAGGACGAGCTCGCCGCCAAGATCGGGGTCGATCGGACAAGAGTTAGCCAGATCGAGGCGGGCAGGGGCGGGGGAGTGCCGGCCGACTTGTGGTTCGCCATCGCCGATGCGCTGCAGGTGCCGTTTCGTATGGAATTCGGCCGTGACCCGCTCCAAGAGCTGGAGGATGCGGGCCACCTTGAGATGCAGGAGTTCATGCTGGGGCTGGGTAGGAAGACGGGTTTCAGTCGGACGTTCGAGCTGGCGACCCGGCCGTCGAATCCCGCTTACTCCGCGGACGTCGGGCTGCGCGACGACGTTCGCCGCCTGCTGGTACTGGAGGAGTGCTGGAACACCTTCGGGAATATCGGTGCCAGCGTGCGCAGCACCCGCAGGAAGATCGCCGAGGCAGAGTCCCTCGCAATCTCGGTTGGTGGCGAGCGCGGCCCTTACCGGGTCGCCGCGGTCTGGGTCGTCCGCGACGTGCCGCGCAACAGATCGGTGCTCGGGCGCTACCCGGAGATCTTCGACGCGACGTTCACCGCCTCGTCGGCCGCGTGGGTCAAGGCGCTGACCGCGCGCGACGTTGATCCGCCGAGCGGAATTGGCATCGTCTGGTGCGACTCTCGCCGCGGGACGTTGACGGCGTGGCGCCGCTCATTGGCGTGAGGTGCTGCCGCCTCAGCCCGCTCCCCGCGCGTCGAGCGCCCGACCCCAGCCCAGACCCCGCACCGCCAGGAGCGCGGCGACCGCGGCGATCACCAGCACCGCCGCCGCGGCGATCGACGCCTCGAGGTTGGTCGACTGGAACTCGCCGTACACGACGAGCGGCAGCGTTTGCGTCCGGCCGGCGATGGCGCCGGCAAACATGATCGTGGCGCCGAACTCGCCCAGGGCGCGTGCCCAGCAGGTGACGATGCCGGCGGCGAGCGCGGGCGCGGCCTGGGGGATGGTCACGAACTGAAGCACGTGCCGCTCGGCGGCGCCATCGACGCGCGCCGCGTCCTCCAGCTCGCGCTCGACGCCGGCGATCCCGGCGCGGGCGGCACGAATGAAGAACGGCGCCGCGACGAAGACCTGCGCCAGGATCACCGCCACCGTGGTGAAGGGCAGCGAAATGCCGATCGCCGCCAGCGGCTCCCCCAGCAGGCCGCGCCGGCCAAAGGCCAGCAGCAATGCCAGGCCCGCGACCGACGGCGGCAGCACGATGGGCAGATCGACGATTGCCTCGATCAGCGCGCGACCGCGAAACCTGCCGCGCGCCAGTAGGACGGCCAGCGGGAAGCCCAGGACGAGCGCCAGGGCCACCGCGATCGACGTCGTGACTGCGCTGAGCGCCAGCGCGTCGACAACCGCGGGACTGGTCAGTGCCGCAAACACCGATCCGGACGCGAGCGCCCGGCCGACCAGCACGACGACCGGCAAGCCCAGGAATACGAGCGCCGGGACTCCCAGCAGAGCCAGACGGCGCGCGGCCGCGTTCGTCATGGCGCGGCTCCAAATCCGTAGGCCGCGAGCAGCGGCCGCGCATCCGGGCCGCGCAACCAATCGAGGAAGCGGTGCGCCCCCGCCAGGACCGGCGAGGCCTTCACGACGACGCCGGCGTACGTGGCCGTGACATTGGCCGCGTCGGGCAGGTCGATGCTCTGGACTCCCGTCCTGGCAGCGTCGGTGACGTAGACGATTGCCACGTCGCCCTCGCCCAGGGCGATCTTGCTCACGACCGCGGCGACGTTGTCCTCGCGAGTCACGATGTTGGCGTCGTAGAGCTGAGCGAAATTCGCCGGGTAACCGGCGCGGCCGGCGAGATTGGCAACAACCTGGTTGGCGTACTTGGTTATGGGCACTTCATCGCCTGCGGCAATTACCTTCACGCCAGCTCGCGCCAGATCCGCAGCCCCTGCGATATGTGCCGGATTGTTCGGGGCGACGATCAGCGTGAGCTGGTTCGTGGCGAAGGGGACGATCGTGCCGTCGGTCAGGCCCGCGTCGACAAGGGCCTGCGGGTTCGCGGTGTCCGCCGATAGGAACAGGTCCGCCGGAGCGCCCTGCTCAATCTGGGTGCGCAGTACAGCTGACGAGCCGGTCGAGATCTGGAAGCGCACCGTGCTGGGCGATGCGTCGCTGTACGCCTGGGTCAGGTCAGTCAAGGCCGGGCCGAGTGATGCAGCGCCAAACACCGTGAGCATGGCCGGGCCTCCCGGCGAACAGGCACCGACTAGCCCGACCAGCCCGACCAGCCCGACCAGCCCGACCACCAGCATCTCGCGGGCCGGCAAACGTGCGCGGTACACCCGACTACCTGGGCGACGGGATCTCGACGATCACGTTGGTCGCCTTGACGACGCACACCGCCTCGTCGCCGACTTTGAGGCCCAATTCCTCGACCGCCTCGGCGGTCATGAGGCTCACCAGCCGGTGCGGCCCGGCGAGCACCTCCACAACGGCTGCGACCCGATCCTTCTTGATGCCGGTTATTACCCCGACGAACCGGTTGCGCGCCGATTGGGCGACGATCGGCCGGTCCTTTGTTGCGCGGCGCCGCTCACTGATCAGCCGCTGCACTTCGCTGAGCGGCACAGTGCGCTGGCCGCCGGCGCTGCGGCCCGCCTTGATCTTGCCGGCGCGCTGCCAGCGCCGGACGCTGTCGACAGACACGCCGAGCATCTCGGCGGCTTCGCCTATGCGAACATCCATACCTAGACAAGATAGGCGCTCCGTGGCGCGATGTCTAGGAAACGCTCAGCACCTGAGGTTTAGCTCGGCGGCGGGTCGTCAGCCGTGCGGGTGAATGTGAAGAGCCTGTGGTCGGTCAGCGGGACGGTGCTGCCAACGAAGCGGACGACGCCGACCGACCCTTTGCTATCGGGCACGGGTTCGAAGGCGACTTCTTCGAAGCCTGACTCGCTGAACCACCTACGCACGGACGGGGTGAGGTCGGGCTCGCGTCGATGGCGCGTCCAAATCAGCGTCGCGCCCGGTGCACACAGCGCCGGCGACAGGCGAACGGTGCGCTCGACGTCTTCGTCACTGATGTTGCCGAACACGCCGCACTCCAGGACCAGATCGGCCGGCGCCGCGCCGCGATAAGCGCCCAGTTCGCCGGCATCAGCGCTGATCACCTCGAGCCCATCAGCGCCCAGAGCGGCTAAACCACCTCGCGCCGCAGCCGCGAGCGACGGGTCGAGCTCGACGAGCCGGCCAACCAGGTCACGCCGCTGCACTCGTTCTAGCGCGCCACGCAGGTCGCGCGCCTCGCCCGCGCACATGCTGATGGCGCGCAGCGGCGAGCCGCTAAAAGAGTCCATCACGCGCACGATGTGGCGCTGGACGATCTCGAGTCGCCGGCGCAGTGGCGAATCGCTCTCGTAATCGGTGTGCCAGACGACCCAATCCATCGGCCGATCGCCGGCACCCATATCGGGCGTTAGTTGCCGCCCGTTCCGAATTGGCGATCGCCCGCGTCACCCAGCCCGGGCATGATGTAGCCCTTCTCGTTGAGCTGGCGATCGAGCGCGGCGGTGTAGATGGGCACGTCGGGGTGCGCCTCCTGGACGGCGCGCACACCCTCCGGCGCCGCGATGAGGTTCAAGAGCTTGATCCGCGCCGAGCCCCACCGCTTTAGGACGTCGATGGCCGCCGTCGCCGACCCGCCGGTCGCGAGCATGGGATCGAGGATGAGCGTCAGGTCGACCGTGGCCGAGTCGGGCAGCTTGTTGTAGTACTCGACCGGGCGCAGCGTCCGCTCGTCGCGGAAAAGACCCAGGTGCCAGACCTGCGCGGTGGGCATCAACTCCAGCATCGCGTCGACCATTCCCAGGCCAGCGCGAAGAATCGGCACCAGGCCGATCCGATCGGCCAGCTTCACCCCGTCGGTCTCTTCGATGGGGGTACCCACGCGCACCGGCCGCACACGGGCGTCGGCCAGTGCCTCGTAGCCTACCAGCCACGAGATCTCGCGCACCAGCTCGCGGAACTTCTTGGGCTCGCTCGTCGAGTCGCGCAGATAGGACAGCTTGTGCAACACCGCGGGGTGGGAGGAGACGTGCAGGCTTGGGAAGGAGTGGGAGTCGGAGCCAGTCGGGTCGGTCGGCATGTTCGGCTGATCGTAGCGCCATGGGTGCGACGGTCGAGCCGTTACCATCGCCCGCATGGCGCAGACGCCTCTCCGACCATCCCCGGGTGTCCGAAAACCGGCCCGGCAGACGCTGCCGCCCGCTCTCGCGCGGGCCAAATACCCACGCAACGTGCCGGCGCCGGTGCTGGTCGAGTTCCACCGCGGCCAATTCGTCGAGAGCCGCCACCGCGGCCACGTCGTCCAGGTCGACGTCCATGGCAAGGTCCAGCAGGGCATTGGCGATCCCGACTACGTGACCTCGCTCCGGTCTGCGGTCAAGCCCTTTGGGGTGGTGGCGCTGCTCGAGGCTGGCGGCGCGGAGGCGTTCCACCTGACGGATCCCGAGATCGCGGTCATGTCCGCCTCGCACCGCGGTGAGGACGCCCACGTCCGCACCGTTCAGGCCATCCTGCGCCGCGCCGGACAAGTTGAACCGCACGCCAAAATATTGACCGCGTCCGACGTCACGCTTGACCGCGAGATGCGCACCGTTTCGGTTGGTAAAAAATATGTCAATTTGACTCCCTCCGAGTTCGATCTGCTGGCCGCTCTCATGTCCGCGCCGGGACGAGTCTTTTCCCGTCTCGATTTGCTGGACATCATTCAAGGAGTCCGTTACGAAGGATATGAAAGAACCATCGACTTGCATGTAAAAAATCTGCGGGCAAAGATCGAGGACG
>DAIERN010000033.1 GCA_027346765.1 Chloroflexota bacterium
TGTTGGGCGTCGCTACCACCGGTCCCAGCGCATTTCTGAGCAGATAGTCGGGGATCGAACCGCTGGGCTTGCCGAGAGGTTCGCCCGTGGAAAGGTACATGGGGATCACCACGTTGCCGGCGCTCTTGATGTAGAAGATGTTCGTCCGCGGCGAGCCGCCGGTGCCCACGAGCTCGATGCCAGGTATGGCGTTTGAGCCGTACTGTGCGGTGTTGACACGGCTGCCCGGCTGGGAATAGCCATCGATGGTGACACCGCCGGTGCGGTCCATCAGGTGCGGCAGGTAGCTTGTCAGGCTGATCCGCACCGGTGCACTGCCGTTGATGTTGAACTGGATCAGGTCGGGCCCGTTGCTCCAGTTGGTCTCGGTGATGGCTGCGCGGAGGGTGCACCGGCCGCGTGAATCGGCACAGACGCCGTCACCCGGGTTGGCGTCGGCCGTGTCCGAAGTGCTGGTGACGACAAAGGTCGCCGAGTAGGCCAGCGCCGCTGCCGCAGGCTTGGACACCGCGCTGTCGCGCTGGATGGATGCCCTGGCCAGGGTCTGTGCTGAAACGGTGGCGACACTGGGGTTGGGCGCGGCTGTTGCGTGCTGCGCGGCGGCGACCGCCTGAACGTCGACGATGTCGATGCAGCCGTCACCGTTGGCGTCAGCCGCCGGGTCCAGCAGAGTGCCGCACACGGCGGAGTTGAGGTGCGCCTCTTCCCAGGCGGCACGCGCCACGTCGAGGTCCTGGACCATGAGCGTCACGTGCCCGGTCATGGTGCGCGTCGCGCCACCCGCGCGGGCAGGCGTGGGACTTGGCCCTGCCGCAGGTGCGGCATAGGTCGAGCCGCTACCGCTCGACACGGTTGCACTGCCCGCGCGGCGGGCCAGGCTCAACCGGCGCCCGGCCTGGTTCGCCGCGGCATCGATGACGACACGCACGCCGATGTTCCCGGCCACGAGCGGCACGACGATCAGGCGCAAAGTGGTCGCGCCATTGCTCGGCTTGAGCCCGTACGCGCCGAAGGCGATGCCACCCTGGATCGACTGTGGCGCGAAGGCGCTGCCATCGCCGGCCGGCGCAACGCCGATCGCTTCGAGGGCAGCGCCGTCGAAGAGCAGCCGCCCGTCAACCGCGCCAACCTTGGCGGGCAGGCGGACCTCGATCGCGGTGCTGAAGCCCGGCTGAGCCTGACTCGGCACCTCGACGCCCAGCTGGCTCGAGCGCGCCTGGACCGAGGGCACACCGATGATGACGAGGAATGCCAGCAGCGGGCCGACGATCAAGCGGGGGCGGGCCATGTACTCAACCTCTAATCTCGAGCCGTTCGGGTGGGCATTGCGGCATCGCAGCGCCGTCCGCGGTGCCGCGGTTCGCCCTTGTTGATACTGGCCGGACTAGTACGAAAGTCAAGGTCCGAGGCAGTACTCCGGTACCGATTGTGTTGACCGCACGCACGGGCGTCAGTCGGGCGAGGGTGCCCGTTGCGCCGGATACACGCCAAAGATGGCCGACATGCCGTACGGCTCGACGTTGAACTGGCCAAGCGAAACGCCGGTGCGGATGTCGTAGCAGCCGACGTGCGTTCCAAAGTCACGTTTCAGGCCCTGCAGCACCCAGCCCAGGTTCTCCCGGAACTTCGTCGGCCGGATGCGCGAGAACCCGACCCACAGGTAAGGCGGGTCGACGTACAGCCCGCGCGCCCAGCCAAGGAGCATGTCCGACGGGTGCGCGCGGGTAAGGTCGATCGTCTCGACGATGCGCAGGCTGGCCGTGTCGGCGATGGCCACCTTGCCGTCGACCGTCGTGAAGTACACCTTCGAGGCGTGCACCACGCCGTCGTGGACGCGCTCCAGGCCGATGTCGATGCGCCGCGTGGGGTCCAGCAGCGAGATCGCGTCGCGCTGTTCGAAGCGCGTCGCCCACGGTTCGTCGCCCAGGTAGAAGACCTGGTTGGGGTGGGCCAGGTGGGGCTTGGTCGTGCGCACCATGCGGTAGTCGATGTCGGGCGAGAAGCGCTTCCACGGGTCCTCGCCCAGGGCATTCCAGATGCGCACGACGTCGCCGCCCAGGGTGATCTCGACGACCATGTCCAGGCCGGTGTTGGCCACGAGCAGGTTGCCCGAAGGGGTGGGTCTGACGTGGTGCAGGTCATTGAACATGGGCAGCGACACACGCGCGACGAGCTCGAAGCCCGGCGTTCGGTAGACCAACACCTCGGTCTGGGTGCACAGGTAGAGACGGTCGCCGTCGAGGGTGCCCGACTTGAACAGGATGCGCGGCGAATCAGGCGGGCAGGCGTCGGGCGGGGTGACGTACTCGACGCGCCCGACCGCCGTGCCGGCAGCTGTGTCGAGCTCGATGATGACCCCCTTCTGGTACTCATACCAGTCCTGACCAACGGCGCTCAATGGCCGCAGCGAGCGCTGCTGGCCACCGGCGACGTACAGCCGTCGCGCCGGCACCTTCTCATTGGCAGCTGATCGACCGCTCACGGGCGGACACCACTCAGGTGCCAGACGCTGATCTGGTCGAAGGCCAGCGCGACCTGAGTGTCCGTGGCTGATTCGAGCCGCCAGCCCACGCCGGCGCTGCCCGTGCCCTGGAGCGCACCGGTCCAGTCAATGACGCTCAGCTGCCAGCTTGCGGGCTCGGCATCGCCGACTGCCCACACGCGCAGGCGCAGGGTCGTCGGATCACTGCCCACGGCCTCGACGCGTAGCCGCATCGCCGGCGGCGCGACGCTGGGCGTGATCGGGACGACCACGCCACTGCCAATCCGCCTGGACTGGCCATCGACCAGGCCGTCGACCGTCGCCTCAACTTCGCCCGCGGCGTCGAGATGGAGGCCCAGCCGGTAGGCCGACCGATCGTCCGTCGCCCGGAGCAGCGCGTACACGACCAGCTGCCCATTTGCCGGGATGCTGTCGACCGACATGGCCAGCTCCAGCGCGACATCGTCCACGGCCACCGCCGGCAGGAACACGGCGCCCGCGTCCGCCGGGCGCAGGCGCACGAAAGCCAGGCCCTCCTCGACCGACAGGACGCCGGTGCCCGACGCCGCGTACTGCCCGCCCACGTCGGCACTGCCCCAATCCTCGAACTGCGTGCGCGCAAAGTCGTCGGTCGCCACGAGCGCCTGGGGCAGGTTTGGCTCGGCCGTTCGCCCGGCGTCGGTGGCCGTGGCCTCGCTCGATGGCGTCGCTGCCGGCGGGTACGAGGCCGCCTGGCCGGCGACCTGGCTCAGGGTGAGCGGGTCGAGCCACAGCGGCAGCAGCACAACGACCAGCACCAGGCTGCCCAGCAGAATGGCGCCGTCGGACCACGGCAGGGCGCGTCGGCGCTGGGCCAGCGCACGCCGGATCGCGCCGCCCGAAGCGGGCTGGTCAGGCGCACTCGGTACAGCTACGTCGACGGACTGGGCGGTCTCCACCTGCGCCGAATCGGGCGCTTGATCGGAATCCACGTCGTCCGAGGGAGCAGGCGATGGGTCAGTCGGGAGGGACAGCGGAATACCTCTGGTGGAGCGGTGACGGTCGCCGATGCTAGTACCTTCGGGGCCCCGGAGGGGCTCACCGACCCGTCATCGTCGCCACCTGTCAACATGTTCGGGCATTAGTACGCCGGTACTACCCTAACCGTCCTTGACGCGGTCACCGGGCCGGTTCTAGCCTCGGCCGCCCGTGCACATTGCTGTTTCCGACTCATGACGGTGCTCGTTCGTGCCAAGGCCCCGCTGCGCATCAGCTTCGCCGGTGGCGGTACCGATGTAGCGCCCTTTCCCGAGCGCGAGGGCGGCTGCGTGCTGAGCTCGACTATCAACCGCTATGCGTGGGGCACGCTGCGGCCGCGGACCGACGGCAAGATCTGCATCGACTCGCTGGACCTGGGCGTGTCGCTGACCTACAGCTCGCGTTCGAGCCTGAACTATGACGGCCAGCTTGACCTGGCCAAGGCGGCCATTCATCGCCTGGGCGGCGACCAGGACGGCGGCTATGACTTCTTCCTCCATAGCGATGCCCCGCCGGGCTCAGGCCTGGGGTCGTCTTCAGCCATGATGGTCGTCCTGGTCGGCCTGCTCAAGGAGTTCCACCACCTGCCATTGACCGACTACGAGACGGCCGAGCTGGCGTACAGCATTGAGCGCTCCGACCTGGGCATTCCGGGCGGTATGCAGGACCAATACGCAGCTGCCTTCGGCGGCTTCAACTTCATCGAGTTCCTGGCCGACCGGGTGGTCGTCAACTCGCTCAAGCTGAGCCCCGACATCCAGAACGAGCTCGAGTACAACTTGCTGCTGTGCCACACCGGCAAGGTGCGCACCTCGGAGCACATCATCGATGACCAGGTGCGCCGCTACGAGGGCGACGACCCGGACACGACTAATGCCCTCAAGGAGATCAAGGCGCTGACGAGCGAGATGAAGAATGCCCTGCTCCGCCGACAGCTCGACGAGTTCGGGCGATTGCTGGATCTCGAGTGGCATCACAAGCGGCGCATGTCGCCGCGCATCTCCAACCGCGATCTCGACGATCTGTACGACGTCGCCCGCCAGGCTGGCGCGCTGGGCGGCAAGATCACCGGTGCCGGCGGCGGCGGATACATGCTCCTGTACTGCCCGTACGAGCGGAAGCATCTGATCGCCGAACGCCTGCAGTCGCTGGGCTGCGACATCAAGGATTTCGCGCTCGAGCCGCTCGGGCTCCAGACCTGGCGGGTCAACGGTAATGGTGGCCGCTGAGCGGGCGGCGGCGCCAATCGTCTTCCTCGATCGAGACGGCGTCGTCAACCGGCGGGCAGCAGCTGGCGGCTACATCACCGCCTGGGCCGAGTTCGAGTTCCTGCCCGGCGTCATTGAGGCCCTGGGCGAACTGTGCCGGCGCGGCGCCGTGCCGATCATCGTGACCAATCAGCGCGGCATCGCGCGCGGCCTGGTGTCAGACGCGGCCGTGGCTGACATCCACCGCCACATGACCCAGGTCCTCGCGCAGAATGGCGTCCAGCTGGGCGGCATCTACGTTTGTCCGCACGAGGCGGGTACGTGCGATTGCCGCAAGCCCGACGTGGGTTTGTTCAGGAGCGCCCAGCGCGACCGGCCGTCCATTTCCTTTGCCGAGTCCGACATGGTGGGCGACAGCCTGGCCGACCTCATGGCGGGTCAGCGCCTTCAGATGCGCGTCTGGCTGGTGGGCGAGCCCGCTGAGCGCCGTCGCGTTGAGGAGCAGGCCGCCCAGGAAGGCATAACGCTGAGCGGCAGCGCTGACAGCCTGCTCGACCTCGTTCGCGCCGGCAACCTGGCCGCGGCGCCGGCGGCCCGATGACGACCAGCAAGACGCCGCGGCGGATCTTCGTGATTGGTTCGGGCACGCGCTTCCTGAGCGGGATCAGCGTCTACACCGTCCGCCTGGCCAACATCCTCGCCCAGCGCGAGCGCGTTTCGATGATCACCATGCGCCGCCTGCTGCCGGCGCGTCTCTACCCGGGCCGCGAACGCGTGGGTGCCCAGCTGACCGCGCTCGCGCCCGAGCCGGGCGTCAAAAGCTTTGACGGCGTCGACTGGTTCTGGCTGCCGAGCATCTTCGGTGCCGCGTGGTTCATTCTCCGCGAGCGACCGCAGATCGCGATCTTCCAGTGGTGGACCGGCACGGTGCTGCACTCGTACATCGTGCTGGCGCTGCTCACCAAGCTCGTCCGCGGGCGAGTGGTGATCGAGTTTCACGAGGTGCTCGACACCGGCGAGCTGAAGATCCCGCTGGCGAATGCCTACGTGAAGGCAGTCGCGCCAATCCTGATGCACATGGCTGATGGCTTCGCGGTGCACTCCGACTTCGATCGCCAGCTCGTCGGCACCACCTGGTCGGCCACGCGCCGGCGCCCGCTACAGGTCCTGCCCCATGGTCCGCACGACCACTACGCCGAGCCGCGCGAGAGCAGTGTCGTCGCGCGCGAGGCGCCGGAAGGCGTCTGCAGCATCCTGTTCTTCGGGGTCATCCGGCCCTTCAAGGGGCTCGAGCACCTGGTCGAAGCGTTCGAGGCCATCCCAGAGTCGGAGATCGCGGGCTACTGGCTGACCGTGGTGGGCGAGACATGGGAAGGCTGGACGCTGCCCGCGGAGCGGATCGCCGCCAGCCCGCGGCGCGACCGCATCACCTTCGTCAACCGTTACGTCAGCGACGCCGAGCTGCGCGCGCATCTCGAGGGCGCCGACGCGGTCGCCCTGCCCTACCTGCGCTCATCGCTCAGCGGCCCGCTCCACGTCGCAATGGGCTACGGCTTGCCGATCATCATGAGCAACGTCGGCGGCAACGTCGAAGCGTCCGCGGGCTACGAGGGCATCGTGCTGGTGCCGCCGGCCGATCCCCAGGGGCTCGCCGACGCGATCCGCCGCTTGCCCGCCATGGCCGGCAAACGCTATCCCCATCCGCACTCATGGGCCGACACGGCCAATGCGTACGAGGAGCTTTTCACCCGGCTGGATGCGCGCGCGAAGTAGCTGATCGCCGCCCGGTGGCGGCGGTGCTGAACTGCAACGCTTTGCGGTCCTCAACTAGTACCAATGCCTTGACCAAGGGGGTACCTGGGTACTAGTTTCGAATTCAGGACTTCGGCACAACGCACCCACCGACTGCCGAGGCACGCACTGGGAAATGAAATGACTGGCGCGAACGACTCAGCCGCTCCTCACACCATTCGCATCGTTCCCCGCCTGGGCGGCGACGGCCGTCCCGCCGTGACGCAGCCCTGGCAGCAGACGACCGTGCTGGTCGTGATGGGTACTCGGCCCGAGGTGATCAAGCTGGCACCGGTGGTCCGCGCCCTTGAGCAGGATGCGACGCTGTCCGTCGCGGTGTGCGTCGTCGCCCAGCAGGGCGAGATCCTCGAGCAGGCACTCGATGAATGGCAGATCGCGCCCGACCACCGGGTCGAGCTGCCTGGCTCGGACCGGCGCCTGGCGGCGATGCTGGGTGCGATGCTGCCAAGACTGGCCGACGTGATCGAGCGGACTCGACCGGCGATGGTCATCGTGCAGGGCGACACGACCACCAACCTTGCCGCGTCGCTCGCCGCTTTCTATGCCGGGGTCCCGGTGGCCCACGTCGAGGCCGGCCTGAGGTCGGGCGACGTGCGCCAGCCATTCCCCGAGGAGATGCACCGGGTCCTGGTCGATCGGATCGCCTCGGTCCACTACGCACCGACCATGGGCGCGCGCCAGAACCTGCTCGACGAGCATCACCGCAATCCGGCGGACGTGGTCGTCGTCGGTAACACCGTCGTTGACGCGCTGCTGGCCACACTGCTCGAGAACGGCGCCGCGCCCGAGGCCGCAAGTCAGCGCCAGCTGTTGCTCGTGACGGCCCATCGGCGCGAGAATTTTGGTGGCGGCATCGCCGCAATCTGCGAGGCAATACGGCAGCTTCTCGCCCAGCGCGCGGACCTCGAGGTCGTGTTCGTGCTGCACACTAATCCGCAGGCGTTCCGGCCCGTGCAAAGGCTGTTGGGCAGCCTGGACCGCGTCGAGCTCATCCCGCCGCAGCCCTACCGCAAGTTCGTCCGGCTGCTGGCGCGGGCCGACGTGGTGCTGACCGATTCAGGTGGCATCCAGGAAGAGGCCCCCTACCTGGGCAAGCCGGTCATCGTCACGCGCGAAGTGACCGAGCGGCCAGAGGCCAGCATGGCCGGGGCGGCAAGCATCATCGGCACAGATACCCAGGCGATCGTCGATGCGGTGAGCTCCATCCTCGACGATGAGGTACTGCGGGCGACAATGTCGCGGCGCATCGCGCCTTACGGCGATGGCCACTCGGCCAAGCGCATTCAGCGCGACCTGGCTGCGCGTCTTCAGCCGCAGGAACGCCCGGCGGCTGGGACGGCCCACGAGCAGCTGCCCGAATTCGACGATGCACCCGAGCCGGCCGCGATCGCGGTCTTCGGCTCCGAGATCGCTTCCTGACCATGGTTGCCGAGCTCAAACTCATTCCGGCGTTCGACTACACGCTGTGGCTCAGCGGCAGCGATGTCATTGGCCACGACGGATCGGTCGTGTCGTGGGTCAACCCGGGTCATCCCGGGTATCACTACCCCGAGATCGCGGGCTACATGCTGTCCTACCTCGCCCGGCAGGGCCGCGCAACCGTGGACGTGCGTAACCGGGTCGCGCGCCACCTCGCGACCGACATGACCGCCAGCGGCGCGGTCGGCCGGAACGGCGTCGAATATGTCTTCGACAGCGCCATGGTCCTGGCCGGGCTGGTCGCCCATGTCAGCACCGGCGGCCTGCTGCCTGCGCCGGACATGCTCGATCGGTTGCACGAATTCATCACTTCCCGGCTGACCCGGCGTGTCGCCATCGAGAATGGCGCGGAGGCCGCGCCTGACCACTGGAGCGCGTCGTACGGCTGCCACCAGCTCAAATGCGTGATCTCGCTCCTGGCGCTGGCCGACATCCAGCCCGAGCGCGACCCCAATCTCCTCGTCGAGCGGTTGCTCGAGGACCTCTTGCCGCTGTTCGACTCGGGTCGCTTCCGGGTCAATGCGCTGTCCGAGCTGACCTACACCCACGCCCATTGCTATGCCCTCGAGGCGTTGCTGGTTCTCGAGGGCCGCGGACGGCACGAGCTCCGGCCGTGGATCGAGGCGGGCGCAGACTGGCTGGCCGCGCTCCAGAACGAGGACGGCGGCGTCCCATCAGGTTTCGGCGGCCCCGTGCAGGCCGCGGCGCACGCCGACTGCACGGCCCAATCGGTACGCATCTGGACGTGCGTCGACCCCGTGCGCCATCGCACCGCGATCGAACGGGGCCTGGCTTTCCTGAACGGCCTGACTCATGGCGGCGGTATCCGTTATCGACCGGGCAGCGACGACATCAATACCTGGGCAACGATCTTTGGTGCCCAGGCGCTGGACTTTGCCGACAAGGGCGGGAGGTGGGAGTGGCTGATCTAGGACCCAGCGTTTCGGTCGTCATACCCGCCCACAACGAGGCGCCGACCATCGCCGAGATGACCCGCGCCTGCCTGGCCAACACGCCCGCTCCGCTCGAGGTCATCGTCGTCGACGACGGCTCCACCGACGGCACCGCAGAAGCTGCCCTTGCAGCAGGTGCCGACGTCATCCGGCTCGAGCGCAACCAGGGCAAGGGCGTTGCCCTGCAGCGCGGCATCGACCACGCCCGCGGCGAGATCCTGGTCTTCATCGACGCCGACGGGCAGGATGACCCGACTGAGATCCCGGCGATGGTGGCGGCGTTCGAGCAAGGCGTGGACATCGTCCTCGGCTCGCGCTTTCGGGGTCACTTCCGCCCGGGGGCGATCACGCGGCTCAACTACCTCGGGACGCGCTTCATCACCGGCTTCGTCAACGTCCTCTACGGCATCAGCGTCACTGACCCGCTGGCCGGCTTCCGGGCCGTGCGCGCCAGCGTGTTCGAGGACATCAAGATCCAGGCGCGCGGCTACGACATCGAGGTCGACGTGCTGCTGCGCATCGTCCGCCATGGCGGCGGCGTGCGCGAGGTTCCCGCCCAGCGCTCACCGCGGCCGTTCGGCGCTACCGGCCTGTCGAGCTTCCGCGACGGCACCCTGATCCTGTGGCGAGCGCTGCAGGTCCGGCTTGCGCGGTCGCCCAGTCGCAGACCGCAGCCGGCTCATGGTCTGATGGCCGAACCCGTGATCGAGCAGGCCAACCGCCCGGAGGGCTGAGCCCGTCTCCTAGGGATTGCCCAGCCAGTACGCCACACCCAAGGGACGATATCGCCGATCCTGCAGAATGGCGCCGCGACGCGCAGCGCGCGGTCAGGCGGGCTCGGCGACGACCATCAGTCGCAGCTCGGTCATGTCCTCGATCGCCCAGCGCAGACCCTCGCGGCCCAGGCCGGAGTCCTTGACCCCGCCGTAGGGCATGTGGTCGATGCGATAGGTCGGGACGTCGTTGACGATCACCCCGCCCACCTCGAGCTCGTTGAACGCTCGCCAGGCATGGCTCAGATCGTTGGTGAAGACGCCGGTCTGCAGGCCGTAGAAGCTGTCGTTGACCTGCTTGACGGCGGCATCGAAGTCATCGAACGGGAAGGCGACGACGAGCGGCGCGAAGGCTTCGT
>DAIERN010000034.1 GCA_027346765.1 Chloroflexota bacterium
CGTGCTGGACTGGCTGATCTCGGTCCAAACAACGCGCCGCGGGGTCTTCACCCCGGTGGGCAGCGACGGCTGGTGGACGCGCGGCATGACCCGCAGCCAATTCGATCAGCAGCCCATTGAAGCGACGGCGCTGATCCTGGCCGCCGCCGTCGCGTACGAAAGCACTCAAGACGCTGGCTACCTCCGATCCGCCGAGGCCGCATACGCGTGGTTCCTGGGCGACAACGACGTTGGTCTCGGCATCGCCGACGTCCTGACCGGGGGCTGCCACGACGGCTTGTCGCACGACCACGTCAACGTGAACCAGGGCGCCGAATCGACTCTGATGTGGCTGACCGCGGTTGAGGCAATGCGCCAATTGCGCACCGACGCGATGAGCGCGCGCCAAACCTCATCGCGCGGCGCGACGACGGTGTTGATGGAGTTGCGCGCATGAGCCCACTCAAGGCGGCAGACGTCTTCAGCCGGCATCCGCTCAATCCGATCATTACCGTCGACGATCTGCCGTACCGGGCGAACTCCGTGTTCAATCCCGGTGTCGGGGTCGTGGGCGGCGAGACGCTTCTCCTCATACGAGTCGAGGACCTGCGCGGGATTTCCCACCTGCTGGCCGCGCGCAGCAGCGACGGCGTGACCGGTTGGCGCTTCGACCAGACACCGCTCATCGCGCCCGAGCCCGACAAGCACCCCGAAGAGATCTGGGGCTGCGAGGATCCGCGCTTGACCTGGCTGCCAGAGCTGGATCAGTGGGCGATTGCCTATACCGCCTATAGCCGCCGCGGCCCGCTCGTGTCGCTCGCCTTGAGCCACGACTTCACCGCCGTGCGCAAGCTGGGCCCGGTGATGCCGCCCGAGGACAAGGACGCCGCGCTCTTCCCGCGCCGGATCGACGGCCGCTGGGCGATGATTCACCGGCCGTCGCCGTTGCGCGGCTTCGCCCACATGTGGGTTTCGTACTCGCCCGATCTGCGCCATTGGGGCGACCACGAGCTGCTGCTCGAGGCGCGCGACGGGGCGTGGTGGGATGCCGGCAAGATTGGCCTGGGCCCGCCGCCGCTTGAGACCGCCGATGGCTGGCTCGTCTGCTACCACGGCGTGCACGGGACATCATCCGGACCCATCTACCGGGTTGGATTGGCGCTGCTTGATTTGGACGACCCGCGCAAGGTGCTGCGCCGGACCGACGAATGGGTTATGGGTCCGACGGCGCCTTACGAACGCAGCGGCGACGTCAACAAGGTCGTCTTTCCCACGGGTTGGGTTCTCGACCCTGCGACCCAGGTGATTTCGCTCTACTACGGGGCGGGCGACTCCGCGATCGCCGTCGCCACTGCCAACCTCGAGGACGTGCTGGCCCTCATGCGGACGCTGCCCGCCGGCTAGGTCTCTGCCAGTCAGCGCGGCCGTTCACGGCGATTACCGCCGGTTGCGTCACGATAGACACCGATGGGCACCATCTGGCGTGGGGCGGTACTGGGGGTTGCGTTTGTCGGCGACAGGCTGCGCCGGCTGCCGGGCTCTGGCCTGGTCGAGCGCTTCCCGGGGTGGACCTTCGCGCTACTGTTCGTTGTGGCGATGCTGGCCGGCGCGGTCTGGGCATCGCAGAAATCACCCCAGCGCATCAGCCTGGCCGACCTGAGCGTGGGCGCCCTTGCGCCAATGCAGACCTGGATCATCGTCAGCGGCGACGTCGCCGCCGGATCATCTTCGGCCACCCACCAGTACGTGCTGACTGACCCGGCAGTGGCCGGCGCGCGCCTGATCATCACCAGTGACGTGGAGCTGCCGGTGGGCAGGACGACGGTCAGCGGCAAGCTCATCGGCGGCGACTCCCGCGCACCGCAGGGCTATGACTGGGTGGGTCACCTGCAGGCCGATCCGGTCACCGCGCAGGAGCAGGACCCGCCGTGGATCACGATCGGCCTCCTTGGTTTGGGCGTGCTGGTGATCGTGGTCGCCCGGACCCATTACCCGGTCTTCTTTGGCGACTCGCCCGCGCGGGTGGCGCCTTCGCGCGCACGGATCGAGGTCGGGGTCCGACGCGGCTGGTCACCGCGCGACGAGATCGTGCCGGGTACGCTCGCGATTGAGCCGGGCGAGCGCGTCCGACTTGAGACCTCCGATGGTGATCTCCGTGATCTTCGCCTTCAGTCGGCCAGCTCGAGCATCGAGGTCGGCCGATTCCAAGCGCTGAGCGGCCACGAGCTCGTACTGCGGCTAGTGGCGTCCGGCGGCGACCTGGCCCTGAAGTTCGCCAACGCCGCGGATCGCGATATCGCCTACAGCGCGCTTGCCGCAACTGCCGCGATGCCGTTGCGCCCGGCCCGGTTGGCGTGACGATAGGAACATAGGCGCGCCGGGCCCATAGCTCAGCGGCATGTTGTACCGTCAGCGGCGTGGCGCGACGCCGTGTCGGTTAGTCCGATCGGAGGACATACAGAGGCTCCCGCAGTGCAGCCAATATGGCCGGTAGCGCGGCAGCAACCATCCCCGTGAGGATGATCAGCGCGGCCACGGAAATGCTGAGCAACACATCAGGGATTTCGCCTGTCTGGATCAATACCGCGGCCGAGCCGATCACCACCCCGAATGCGGCAGCGACCACAAAAAGGGCCGCGGATTCGATCATGACGAGGTTCACGATGGTGGTCCGTGTTGCGCCCTGCGAACGCCTTAGTCCAAACTCGCGCCGGCGCTGCTCCATCGCTCCATACAAAATAGTCCCGACCAGCAGGCCGCTGACCGCCAGCGATCCTATAAGGATCGCGGCATCCAGGGCGCCCGCCTCCCGTGCCAGTTCATCGCGCAGAGACACCAGCATGGCACCGCGTTGAACGGTCAGCGGACCGTCGCTGGCGATCAGAATCGGCAGCGTAGCCACCAGCTCCTCCACGTCCTGGCTTCGGTCAGCGAGCAGCACAATTTCTGTTATCGGGACGGACTCGCCATCGTCGCGGACCAATACGTAAGCGCTGAGGTTGGCGACGGCAGCATCGGCAGCTACGCGACCAACGACGGCCAGGGGCCCGACGAGTTCGTCATCGACCGTGCCTAGGCCATCGCCAAGGTGCAGGTCGCTCGCCGCATCGCTGCCAACAACCGCCTCGCCTATGTCTGGCTGCCGGCCATTTGTCAGAGTCACCAAAGAGTGTGAGATCAACGAGCCCCAGTAACGCCGTGTTCCGACGGCCTCGCTGGCGAAGCCCCTGGTCGCATCGCCGAGACCCGGGTTGCGACCGATGGGGCCGGCCGCGCTGAGTCCGACCACCCAGTCGACGGCATCGAGTTGCGATATCGCTTCGACCTGATCTGGCCGAAGGTGCGCACTGCCATCGGTGTCAATGATGCGGATCACCCGCGCGGCCGGCGTTTCCAAGGCGGCGAGCAGCGTGTGCCGGGCCGCCTGAGTGCGGCCACTCGATGACACAACCGCAACGGTCGCCAGAGTAATCACCGCGAGGGTGATGGCTGAGCGGACTGGCTGACGCGGGATCCCGGCCAGCGCCAGGCGCCACAGCACTCCCGGCCGGATACCAGGGAGGTCTGTGAACTGGCTACCGGCGTTGCCACTCAAGTGAGGGCTACCGTCCGGTCACAGCTCCCGGCGATCTCGCCGTTATGGGTGACGATCAGCACCGCGGCGCCATCTGCCGCGGCCTGCCGTAAACCGGCCACCACCGCGGCCGCGTTGTCAGTGTCGAGGTTGCCTGTTGGCTCATCGGCCAACACCAACTGCGGCCGTCGCATGAGCGCCCGACACAGCGCCGCGCGCTGGGCCTGTCCACCGGAGACGCGCGCCGGCAACCGGTCGCGGAGATCAGCTATGCCGAAGTCAGCGAGAAGCTGGCGGGCGCGTTCAATAGCCGATCCATAGGCGGCGCCGGCGTATAGCGCGCCTTCGGCGACGTTGTCCTCGATGGAGATCGATGGATGCAGGATCGCGTCCTGGAAGACGAACCCGATCGCATGCGCGCGAAGTCCACTACGCTCGCGGTCGGATAGTGAAGCGGTGTCAACGCCGGCGATCCGGACACGACCAACAGTGGGACGGATGAATAGCCCCAACAGGAAAAGCAAAGTTGACTTGCCAGAGCCCGATCGGCCGGTGACGGCGACCATCTCACCCCCCTGGATATCGAAGGTGAGGCCCGTGAAGAGAAAATCCAGGGTACCTGGGTAGGCAAACCCGAGCTCCTCCACGGCCAACCGGTGAGCGGTCACGGCAGCACGATACTTTCGCCGATATCCACGCCGTCAACGATGGCCGAGCCGCCCGAAGCCACCACGATCCTTACGTTCCTTCGCTGCCCGTCGGCCATTTCGACGAAGGCCTGCCCGCCGGCGTCCGTTCTGACCGCCGCGGCCGGCACCAATGGGCCAGCGGTTTCGGGAACGAGCACGAATTGAGCAGCGACGGTCGCGGTGCGATCGATTGGTACGAGATTCAGACAATCGTCGTGAACGCACAGCGCCGAGCCGTCGGCAGTGCCTAGATCCGCCCACCTGCGTCCGATGTCGAATTGCATGCGTTTGACCGACAGCCGACGCGAGTCTCCAGACTCGAAAGTGGCTTGGGCGATCAGCCCGGGAACGAGCTCCGGCGGAGCCGAGCCGGCGCCGAACTCGATTGTCAAGTCGGGCTGGGATCCGAGTAATTCGAGCAGTGGCGCGCCTGGTGTCAACGAGGCGCCGGTAGAAATGCCGGCCGCCCAGCGCACGGGCGCCGCCAGAGCGCTGGGCGACAGATAGACGATGTCGCCCAATTCGACCACGCCCGTTGACGCGAGCCCAAGATCGGCTTGCCAGGCAGCAACGGCGTCGCGCGTTTGGCTGTTGTACTCATCGCTCGAAACGCCGGTCGCATAGCCAGCACGATTTAGATAGGCGTTGAGAGCAGCGACGTCGCGTCCGGTGGTGCCGAACTCCAGCGAGCGGAATGCGGGGATGTCGCCTTCGAGCACAACCACCGGGCGCTCATCGACAAGCATGAGCACATCGCCGGACTCGACGTAGCCCGCTCGGGCCACGAGCTCGGTGATTACGCCACCTGACTGGCCGACGATCGTGTCAAGAACTGGCCATGACGCTGTCAGCGGCAGATTCAGCGTTCTGCCAACGGTGCCCTCTCCCACCCGGTACAACGTGGGCCGCGGTGCAACAGAGGCGTCTGACGGGCGGCCCAGCAAATATGCGGTCGCCAACGCGCCAGCGGTCACACCTATGGCCAGCGATATCAGCCAGCCCAGCGAAAGGCGCGGAAGACTGCGCTTGCCGCGCTTGATACCTGTCACCAGTTACCAGTCGAGGAAGTTCGGCCGGCTGGGCAGGCGTTCACACGAGCGCACGACCGACGTGGGAATGTCTTCCTCACCAGAGCCGCGCGGATTCCAGCTCAAGCCACTCTGATCGACGAAGACCTGCTCCGGCGGAGCATCGACACCGTGATAACCCGCGGCGCGTAAGCATTCCAATTCGTCCACGTAGTACGCGTAAAGCGCCCGCAGTTGCGCCGCCGATTGGGTTGGCAAGGGTCGAGCCGGGTCACGGCTGGGGTCGATCTCGTTGCGGCAGGCGGCCAGGGCGGCCGGCATTTCGCCGCTCTGCGGCCCGGCGAGATTGAATGTCAGGTGCCAATCGTACGGGTCGACATCGACGTCGAATCCGCGCTCCTCAAGGCAAGCCTTGAGGCCGATCGCGTATTGCTCCGGCGTCGTGTTGAACGGGCTGTCTGGGTCGAGCGTGCGCGCCGCGCCAACAGCCGAGGGTGCTGATGAGGCGATGAAGGAGCCTGGGGCAGGCGAGGGTGTGCGCGAACCACAGGCGGTGATCAGCAACGGCAGGAGCAACGCAAACCCTAGACGTCGAACACCGTTCAACTGTGATGGTCCCCCTTCGATTGCTCTGTTCGGGGCGAGCCCGCGACGTTGCGGGCTCGCCCCGAGACGTCGCTTAGCCGTAGTTCCCGCAGTTGGCTCCGGATCCCGCTGTGGTTCCCGACCAGGACGAGGCCCACCAAGTAATTTGGTAACCGGTGTACGACTCTCGTAGCGCGTTGCTCGTGACGTTCGGCCAGTAGTTTGCGTGGGCAGTCCACTGATGCCAGACCTCACCACTGGAGCGCGTCCAGACGCGCACGGTCTTGCCGTCAGCGCACACACCGTTGCCACTATCTGAGCCAACAGCCGCGACCGGTAGCGCGAACGCGAGGATCATCGCGATCGCCATGCAGACGGCCCCAAGCCAGTTCTTCATCGCACTTCTCACCAACCCAGACGTCTATTGCGGGCACAGTGGCTGCACCCATTGCGCCATGGTCGTAGCCATCGCGGGAGTGCGCGTCAATCCGGGAGAACCCTCGACACCGGTCACGTCTGCGTTCTCCAGGCGTTCATGGGTGCCGGCTGGAGCTCCACCAGGAGCTGGTCTGGGTGAAGGACTCGATGATCCCTGCTCAATCCGACTACCACCGGCACGAGACCATCGTATACACAGCTGGCCAGGGGGCGGAGTGGGCGGGGCGACACCCCCAACCCGCCCATCGCACCGCGCCTGCCAGCGCCGCTGCCAGCCACGGGCGAAACAGATGGTGGACGGCGCTGCACTCAATCGTTACGGCGCTGGACTCGCGCTCCGCACGGGCCCGGCGACGCGCTCCTCGTATGCCCTGAGAAGGTCGAACAACTCGGTCGCCGCGTACTGGCGGTCGTAGGTCCCCTCGCTTAACTGGCGAATGACACCGGCCTCAGCCAGCGCCTTGAGGCCCGCGAGCGTCTGCTGCTGGCTCACTCCGATTGCAGCGCGAGCGGTCGGGGCCGAGAGCACCGGCAGGGCGGGCAGCAGTGCGATGAGCTTGCTCGCGGCGGATCCGGCCCTCGGCCGACCTGCGCGCTCGCGCCACTCCGCTTGCAGTCCGGCCACCTGCTCCGCCAGCTCGATGGACATAAGCGCAGCGTGGGCACTGGCGCTCGCGAACGAGCCGATCCAGTCCGCCACGCGCCCTTCCCGGAATGCGACCAGTCCGTCGATGTAGGCGGTGGGCCGGGCGGCCAGTACGATGCTGATCGGCGGCACGAAACGAGCGGCGACGCCACGCCGCCGCAGAACGACGTGGACGAGTGCCCGGCCAACCCGGCCGTTGCCGTCGATGAACGGGTGGATGGTCTCGAACTGCGAGTGGACAACGGCGGCTTGGGCGACTGCAGGCAGGTCATCCCGGGCGATGAACGCGACGAGGTCCTCGAGCAGCGGCATGACGAGGTCCTCCGGCGGCGGCACGAAGGCTGCGTCGGACGGGTTCCCGAGTCGGCCACCGATCCAGTTCTGCTCTTGGCGCACGTGGCCCGGGCGGGCTTGCTCGTCCCCTGCCATGAGCACCGCGTGGATGGCCAGCAGGTCATCCAGCGCAACCGGCGAGGCGCGGTCCCCGATTGCGACCGCCTTCTCCATCGCCGATACGTTCGCTGCGACGGTCTTGGCGCTGCCCCGCGCTGCCCGGGGATCGATGAGCGCGCGGGCAAGGTTCAGCGAGGAGACGTCGTAGCCCTCGATGCGGGACGACGCCACGGCCTCGGATCGCAGGAGTAGCGGGCCGATCGCCTCCAGGCCGCCGACTGAGGCGCGCGCGTTGAGCGACCTGATCGCTGCCTCCGCATCGGCTGAGAGATCGGCAACCTCGAACGGGACGATCGGGCTGAGCGCCGCGATCTCGTCAGGGACGAATGCCTCGTAACGGAACGAGGCCCGGGCCCGGCGCCCACCCAAGGCGCCAGGATCTCCGTCCCACCTGCGCTCGACCGTTCTCGGCACGCGACCTCCACCTGCAACCCTTCAATGTCTCGGTATGAATGAAGGGATGAGACGACATTGCGCCCCCAAACCTTCAATGTCAACCGAACAATGGAGCCGAACTTCAGTCAGTCGCCCGTCGCGGATCGAACGCGCCCGGCGTTAGAGCCGGAGGTACAGGGGCGCGGCGGGTGCCAAGGCTGAGATCAGCAGCACCAGCATGTAGGCGGTCAACAGCAATGCACCGACGAACAGATGAACGCGGATGTTGACGGCCATGATCGCCATCAACCCATAGGGCTGGTCGTAATAGCGAACGAGGCCTTCGCGGACGCGACCCACGAGGGGCAGCGGCAGCAGCGCGAGCAGTGCCGGGATCGGCAGCAGCCCGGCCAGGACGCCCAGGACGATGGCTGCGAAGGCGGCCGCGGCCGCGCCCAGGTACAGGTTGATGACCAAACCGCGTGGCAATCGCACCGGCAGCGTGCGCTTGCCGGCGCGCGCATCAGCCGACCGGTCGGGCACCTCGTTGACGTACAGGATGAGCATCACCAGCAGTGCGATCGGCAGCGAGGCGACGAACGGTTCCGGGCGCAATAGGCCGACGGTCTGTACGACGTACGCGCCGACGAGCATGAGCGGCCCAAAGCCGATCGCCGTGGTCAGCTCGCCCAGCCCGCGATAGACGAGCTTCAACGGCGGCGCGGTGTAGAACAGGCTGAGGGCGATGCCCAGCACGCCGATGACGAGCAGCGCCGGTGAGTAGCGCGTCAGCAGCAGGACCAACCCAACCGTCAGCGCGACGGCATAGAAGGCGGCCGAGATCGCGGCCATGCGCGGCAGCCGTACGAGCCCGTACTGGATGACGCGCGAGCCGCCGCTGAATTGGGTGGGGTTGACGTTCTGGTCGTCCGCTCCCAGGCGCGCGTCGAAGACATCGTTGGCGACGTTGAGTCCCAGATGGACCGCCGCCGCGCCGACCAGCGTAAGCAGCGCCGCGGGCAGATCGAAGAAGCCGTGCGCCGCGGCGATGGCGATACCGATCAGGACTGGGATGAAAGTTGCCGATAGGAACGGCAGCCTGGTCGCGCGCAGTGTCAGCCAGCCAAATGACAGCTTGGGGCGCACGATCCGACCGGCCTCGGCCGAGAGACGGGCGAAATACCGCTCGGACTGGCCGACCTGCCGTTCGACGTACTCGGGGAAGGGTATCGAGGCCTCGTCCCAACCCCACGCTGCACTCGCAGTGAACGCCAGCCGACCCTGGGCGCCGCGCCGCGCCGTGCCCCACACGGTGACATGGCGCCGTTCGTCGTAGCCGATCCCGGGTTGCGGCCGGATGTGGCTGCCGGTGAGGCTGATCTCGACTTCGAGCGGCACGGTCAGGCCCGCCGGAGGGGAAATGCTCACGCTGCCCGTTGCCGCGTCGATCGTCGGCTGAACCGCCGCGCTGACCGGATAGCCGTCAGCGTCCACCCAGGTCAACAGGGCAAACGGGAAGTCGGCCAGCCGGCGGAGGCCCTCGGCGCCGTCGAACAGCGAGACGCCGGCGCGAATGTCCATCGTCAGGCCGTCGGCTCGCTCGGCCGCGGTGCGCTGATGACCTGTGGCGGTGACGAGGTGTCGCCGTCAGGCCAGTACAGGACGCGCCGCGGCGCGACCTCGATGACCGAGCGCTCGAAGAAGAGCGGGAATGCGACACGCGCCTTTAAGAACTGCAGGATGATCGGCTCCTTGACCTGCCACAGTGGCAGCACTCGCTCCCAGTCGGCGTGCGGATCGCCGTCGATCACCCGCGCGTCGCCCTGGATGGTCGCTCGGTCCGCCCGGCCGCGCAGGGCGATCGGATCGCTGAAGGACAACGCCACGCGCGGGTTGTCCTTGCAGTGCTCGAGCTTGCGCGAGAACAGAATGCTCGAGGTCATGACCACGTTCCGCCCGTCCCACATCGGGATGAGCGGATAAGTCACGGGCCGGCCGTCGTGCCGAACGACGCTCATCTCGGTCACCAGCGCGATGTCGATCAGTTGGATTACTTGCTGTGGTAGCCAGCTGCCCGGGCCGGCTGCGGTCGTGAGGTTTTCCACGAGCGCTATCGTGACACGTCCGGCCGTTTCCCGGGCCAGGTAGCCCGCGGGTTAGGCTGTCAATAGACACGCTCTAGATCTGGGTAGCCCAGTCCTGAGTGTGCATGGGCCCA
>DAIERN010000035.1 GCA_027346765.1 Chloroflexota bacterium
GCGGCGATCTGCTTCGAACGCGGGCGGTGGCCAACCACGCCAACATCGCGACGACCGTTCGCTACGTCGAGGCGCCGGTCGTGCGAAGGCACAACCACGTGCGCATCGCCGCATTGCAGGCTGCCTTTCTCGAGCACCTCACTCCTTCGCCGACCGCACCGCCTCCGCAGGCAGCCGCGGCGGCGGCGAGCGTGCTACCGCCGGGCGAGCTGGTGTCGATGTTCGGCTTCGACTGCAAGGATCCGCTCTCAGGCACCGCGCCCGGATCGAGGAGCGGCGAGCTCTGCACGCACTTCATGGGCTGCTTCACCTGCCCCAACGCGATCATCCCCTGCGACCCTGCCACCATTGCCCGACTGCTCCAGGCACGCGATCACTTGCGCGCGGCCGCTGTGGTGCTGCACCCGGCGCGGTGGGAGGCCGTCTACGCTCCGCCGCTGCGCATTCTCGAGGAAGACATCCTCCCTCGCTTCGGTGCGAACGACCTTGCGGCCGGTGAAGCGCAGCGGTCACTCCTGCCGCCATTGCCGGAGCTGCGTTGAGGCTCGACCAGCTCGACCATGCAGACATCGCGACTCCAGGTTTCGCGTCCCGCCATCGAACCGGCACCCGACGATCGCGCTTGGTTCCTGAAGGACTCGCGCTGGGAGGATCCGGTCTGGCGCTTCGCGCCGACGAACGCGCTCGAGGAGGAACTGCCGGTCAGTCTGGCCTGGGACTTCGCGCTGCAGGAGGGGCGCCGCTTCACCGACGCGCGCTACGCGCCGCTGCGACAGACCTGCAAGCAACTGGTCGCGCTGATCCGGTGCCGATCGTTGTGCACGGGCCTGCCGCTGCGACCGCGCTCGGTCCTGAACTACTTCTTCTCCCTGCGATTCCTCGTGCGCTGGATGGACCAGGAGGGCCTCAGCCGATTTGCCGAGCTCGACGCGACAGCCTTGCTGCAGTTTCAGCATTGGCTCGCCGAGCTGCCGATGGCGCGCGGACCGTTGCGGTCTGCGTCCACGGTGCAGCGCCATCTGTACCTGTTCACCTACCTTCATCGCTTTCGCATGGAGCTGGACGACGGCCTGGAATTCGATCCGTTCCCCGGCAGCAACCACCGTCAGGCCGCCGGTGATCGCGAGGGTCTACGCCGCCCGTGGCCGTCCACCCCTGACGGCGTCGCCGTGCCGCTGGTCCAGGCCGCCGTCGACATCGTCACGCGCGACGCCGGCCGGATCCTGCAGGCGATGGAGACCTACCGCCAGGCGATGACTGCGACCGCTGGATGCTCTCAAAGCGGCTACGCTCACACCGACCGGGCCACGCGCAGGTTGAAGCGGGCCAACAGTGCTCTGCCCGAAGTCGAACGGCCGGTGGCGTCGGTGTCCGAACTCGTGCGGCGCATCGACATGCTCTACGCGGCGTGCTTCGTGGTCCTCTCCTACATGGTCGGTCCGCGTGTCAGCGAGATCCTCCACCTTCATGCCGGCTGCGTGCGGCGGCTGGTCGGCGATGCGGCCGGCGCACCCGTGAGCGTGATCGTCGGCAGCATCTTCAAGCGTCAGCCGGGATACGACGGCCGGCCTCACGAATGGGTCGCACCGCCCGTGGCCGTTCAGGCGATTGCGGTGCTCGAGGCACTGTCCGCGGAGCATCGTACGGTATCGGGCCGCCATGAGCTGTGGCTGCGCCGGCGCCGGGGCAACGGTGCGACGGAGTGGTTTCACGCCCGCGCGGATCAGTTGGAGATCGCATCGCCGTCGCGCGTCGCCACGCAGTTGCAGCGCTTCGGCGCGAGACTCGGGCTGACCCATGAGGATCGGCCCTGGAGGCTGACGACCCACCAGGGGCGCAAGACCTTCGCCAGGTTTGCGGCGCTGCGCGACCGCACCTGCCTCTTCGCGCTGAGCCAGCACCTGGGTCATCGCGAGCGTGCGGAGACCGACCACGGTTACGTCGGCTCAGACTATCGCCTCAATCAGGAGATCGACGCCGAGATCCTGCAGCAGTCCATGGCGGCTTGGGAGCACATGCTGGCCGCACCGGGCCTCGGCGGCCGCGCAGGCATCGAGATCGTGGCCAAGCGCCCTCGTTTCAGGGGCAGCCGCTTGAAGCAGGACCTCAAGAGCTACGCGCGCCTGCTGGTCGACGCGGGCCTGGTGCTCGGCGTGTGCGACTGGGGTTTCTGCGTCTACCGCGAAGAACACAGCGCCTGCCTCGGCAACGCCGCCGGGCCGAACCCGGCGCGACGCGAACCTTCGACCTGCGCGCGCTGCAGGAACTTCGTGGTCTCGCCACAGCATCGGACCTACTGGCTCGAGCAGGCGCGACGTTGCGAGTCGCTGCTGAACCAACCCGCTCTGCCGCGGCAAACGCTGCGCATCGTCCGCGAGCGCCTGAACGAGGCCCATGCCCTGCTTCGGACGCTCGACGCGGGAAGCGCCGAGGAGAACAGCCATGCGTGAGGTAAAGGTCGACGCCGATAGCCGGACCACGGCGCAGCGGCTTCGGGACGCGTTGGCCACCATGGTTCGCACGCCAAGCACAGGCGTCGCGGTGCAGCCGCTCACCGCGACGACCCTGTGTCAGATCGCCGGGATCTCCCGCAATGCGCTGTATCGGTACCACCCCGAGGTCTTGGCGGCGCTGCACGAGGCCCAGCGAAGCGCACGCGGCCCGTCAGGCGCCCCCGCACGTCAGGCGAAGCTGCTGCGCCAGGAGAACCGCGAGTTGCGCGAGCAGTTGGGTAAGTTGGCCGCGCTCGTCGATCACTACTTCGCGGCTTGGCAGGACGCTCACCTCATGCTCGAACGGCGAGAGCGAGAACTGGCCGAGCTGCGCCGCGCCACCGGCCCGCAGGTGGTTTCGATGCGCCGCTGAGCCGCGGGCCAAGTCTTGACCTTGACACAGGAGCAAGGTCTAAGCTGCGAAGGACAGGGGCACAGGTGCCCCGCTGGAGGTCTGCGATGACATGCGCCCTCATGTCGGACCTCGCTCTCGCGCGAGCGCTGTTGCGGCTCTACAAGCTGGCCATGATCGCCGGACGCCCCGGTGTCACCGATCACCTGCTGCACGCCCTGGAGGAACTCGCCCGAAGCGAGCCGGCATGCGAGCCGATACTCGACCAAGCGTACCTGTGGGGCCTTGGTGCGCGGGTCGGTGTCGCACAGCCGCGCATGCCAGGGTCCGGCACGCAGTGACCAGCGCTGTCGGCGCCGGGCTCGCGCCACGACCGCGACTACGCCATTGACACGCCGCGATCGACATCGCACGCATCCGCCTTCAGCGCGTCGACGTCGATCACGGCATCCGCCATCGCCGTCAGCTCGGGCGTCTGCGAGATGAAGTACTCACGCTCATAGCCACCCAGGCGCAGGACTTCCCTCTTCATCGCCATGAACATGCGCTTGCGCTGCGGATCCAGCGCGCCGTCCGCCTCGTCGGTGAACAGGGTCGTGTATCGGCGTCCCGTGTTTCGGGCCAGGTACAGCGCGATCGCCCGGGTCAGGCAAAGCTCCACCAACGTCCGCTCGCCCCCGCTCATCATGCCGACGCTCTTGCTGTCGCCGGTATCGCCGTCGTGGACGACGATGTCGAAGCCCTCCTTCTGCTCGCCCTTGGCCGTCTCCAGCAAGGTTCGGATGGACACCGTGAAGCGCGGCCCGTAGCAGGCCAGCAGCAGGTCATTTGCCAGCGCCGACAGCGCAGGTCCCGCATCGTCGATCGCCAGAGCGATCAGCCCGTCATTGCTCATGCAACGGGCGAAGAGGTTCCAGTTGCCCAGCTCATCCTCGACTCGAGCGCAGCGCGCGCGCAGGCTTTCGCGGCGTTCGCCCAGCCGGGCCGACTGCTTGGAGACCTCCTCGAGCTGCTGCGACTCACGCACCGCGGTGAGCATTGCCCGCTCCGCCGCAGCGAGGGCCTCCTTCGCGGCACCCAGCGCACGGGCTGCGCGCGCGGCTTGCTGCTCGTCGAAGGCGGGCGGCAGCGTTGCGAGCGCCTGATCCAGGCGCGCCAGCGCCGCTTCGGTCTGCCTGGCCTGCTGACCTCGTTGCGCCTCGATCGCCTTTCGTGCCGCCGCGATCTGTTGGCGCTCCGCACGTTCGTCGATGGTCTCGGCAGCGGCGCCCTCACTCGCCTGCAGCCCCAGCGCCTGAAGTTCCTGCTCGATCTCGACCAGGGTCGCCTGCGCCTGCGCGCACGCCTGGGCCTTCGAACGCACGACCGACAAGCGGTTCGCCCGCTCGCGTGCGACGGCCTCGCGGACCTCGGCCCGCGCCAGGGCGTGCGGCGCGCCGGCCAGTGCCCCGCAACGCCGGCGGGCATCGATAAGTTCCCGCTGGACCTCGGACTTCTCGCTCACCAGACGGGCGACCTGGGCCTGGGCGTTGGGGATCAGCGTCTGCGCCTCGCGCGCGTCAGCGAGCAACTTGCAACGTCCCTGCAGGTCCGTGCCGGCGCAGGGCACCTCGCCGGTCAGTCCAAACCGGCGCGCGAGTTCCTCGGCCTTCAGCGCAGCCCGACCCGCATCCCGTTCGATGGCGGCGGCGCGCTGCTCCGCGAGGCGCACCGCGCCTTGGCACTGCGTCAGCTGATGGACCTGCTCGCGGCAGGCGAGCGTGCGTGCGCCAAGCAGCGCCTGCACACGTTGCGCCAGCGGCAGGCGCCTTTCGGCGCGACGCACCGCGCCGGCCTCGGCGAGCGCCGCAAGGCATCGCTGCCGGGATTGGGTCAAGGCCTGGCGCCGCGAACGTTCCTGCTGCAGCCGATTGGCGACCCGCTGATCGAGGCGCTCCAGCCGCTGGTGCTCGGCCCGTTCCTGAACATCGAGCGCGCTCTGCGCTTGTGCCGCGCCTGCCAGGTTGGATTGCCGTTCGGCCATGAGCTGTGCCCGCCGGGCATCGGTGGCTCGCGACTGCTCGCGTTCGACCACCACGCGGGCATGCCCCGTCTGGGCGGCCTCCAGGGCAGACTGCGTTGACCTCTTCGCGCGATCGGCCGCCGACACGCGATCGCCGGCGCCGTCGAGTTTTCGGCGCGCCGCCTCGAGGTGCTGATCCTCCGCGTCGACCGCGGCGAGTTCCTGACGCAGTGTTGCCAGCCCAGCTTTCAGCAGGCGGGCGGTCTCCGCTGCCTTCTGGCCCAGCGCCTGGATCTCCTCCTGCCCCAGCAGGTCGGCCAACAACGTCTTGATCTCGGCGTTGCGATAGGTGCTGAGCTGGCGCTTGCCCTGGGCTGCGAACACGGAGGTGAAGAAGGTTTCTGCACTGCCGCAGATGCTCTCCACACAGCGCGTGTACGTCTCGACCCGGCCATCCGAGATGGTCCCATCCTCGAGCGTCACGGGGGACCAGCGTCCGCCATCATCGAGCATGTGCAGGAACGCCTCTGTGCGTCGCCGGCCACTGACTCGGATGACGATCTGCGAGCGGTAGCAGCGCCCTTCGTGCGCCCAGGTCAGGTCCTTCAGGCTCTCCGGCAGATAGACGTGCTCGTAGTACGAGAAGCCGCCGGTTGCCGGCATCGAGGCACGACTTTGAAGGCCGAGATATGGCACGAGATTGTCCATGATCGTGCTCTTGCCGCTGCCGTTCGGGCCCGCGATGGCGATCAGTTCTGCACCGTCGGCAAGGCGCTCCAAGTCGAGTGTGATCTCGTCGAGACCCAGACCGTCGCGGGTTCCGCGGAAGCCCTTGAGGGTGAGTCGGAGTGGCTGCATGGCATGCCTCGGAGTTGGTCTCCGATCAGGCTCGCATGGCCGGCGACGCTTTCAACGGTCGTCAGTCGCGACCGTTCACACGCTTGGCCGCAAGGCGGCGATGCGCCGCGCAGTTCCCTGTTCAAGTCCAGCTGAAGCTCAGCCGGCGCAGCACGACAGTTGCTTCACATCCTTCGTGAAGGTCTGCGCCGCAAGCTTCAGGGCTTCGACCATCGTCAGGTACGGGAACAACTGGTCGGCGAGATCGTGCACGGTCATGCCGGCACGGATGGCGATGGCGGCGGTCTGGATGAGTTCCCCCGCTTCGGCGGCGACCGCCTGCACGCCCAACAGACGGCCGGTACCGGCTTCGGCCACCAGCTTGATGAAGCCGCGCGTGTCGAGGTTGACCAGCGCGCGCGGCACGTTGTCCAACGTCAACGTACGGCGGTCGGTCTCGATCCCCGACCGATGCGCTTCAGCTTCGCTGAGACCGACCGTCGCGATCTGCGGATCGGTGAACGCGACGGCCGGCATCGCGCTCAGGTCCAGTGCCGCGTCGCCGCCGGCCATGTTGATCGCCGCCCTCGTGCCCGCAGCGGCCGCGACGTACACGAACTGGGGCTGGGTGGTGCAGTCGCCTGCGGCATAGATGTTCGGCACGCTGGTGCGCATGTGATCGTCGACCACGATGGCGCCCTGCTCGTCCACCTGCACGCCGGCGGCTTCGAGGTTGAGCCCGCGCGTGTTCGGCGTGCGGCCCGTGGCCACCAGCAGCCGCTCGGCACGCAGTTCGCCATGATTCGTCGTCAGCACGAATTCGCCACCGGCATGAGTGACGCGGCGGGTCTGCGTCTGCTCGAGCACCTCGATGCCTTCGTCGCGGAACGCCGCGGTGAGCGCCTCGCCGATGACCGGGTCCTCGCGGAAGAACAGCCTGTTGCGCGCGAGGATCGTGACCTGGCTGCCGAGACGCGCGAAGGCCTGTGCGAGTTCCACCGCGACGACGGACGACCCGATCACCGCGAGCCGCGGCGGAATGTCGCTGCTGGCCAGCGCTTCGGTCGAAGTCCAGAACGGCGTATCGGCGAGGCCGGGGATCGGCGGCACCGCCGCGCTGGCGCCGGTGGCCAACAGGCAGCGGTCGAACGCCACGACCTGCTCGCCACCGTCGCGCAGCACCACCGTCAACGACCCAGCGTCCGTGAAGCGCGCCGTGCCGTGCACCACTGTGATGGCCGTGCTGACCTCCAGGATGCTCTCGTACTTGCCACGGCGCAGTTCGTCCACCCGCGCCTGCTGCTGCGCGAGCAGGCGGTCGCGCAGGATGGTCGGCTCGGCCGCGGACACGCCGACGTCGAACGGGCTGCGCCGCCGCAGGTGCGCGACGTGCGCGGCACGGATCATGATCTTCGACGGCACGCAGCCGACATTGACGCAGGTGCCGCCGACGATACCCGCTTCGATGAGCGTGACCCGCGCGCCGCGCTCGGCCGCTTTGAGCGCCGCGGCCATCGCGGCGCCGCCGCTGCCGATGACGGCAACATGCAGCACCTCGCCGCCGCCGCGTTCCTTCTGCCCACTGCCGAACCGGTGGCGCGCCCTTTCGAAGAAGCCGTCGCGCGACGGACCGGACGCAGCCTCGGGGACGCGCGCGCGATAGCCGGCTGCGGCCACGGCCGACACGAGTGCCGCCACGGGTGTGTCAGGGGCGAGCGTGAGGCGTGCGGTTCCCTTGGGGTAGGACACCTGCGCCGAACGCACACCAGGCACCTTCTCCAGGGCCTGGCGAACGTGCGTGGCGCACGACTCGCACGTCATGCCGCTGATCGCGAGTTCGGTCATCGGGTTACCTTCCGCCGGCAGCCGCAGCGTGATAGCTTCAGGCGTGCCTGGGCGGGACTTCGCAGCCGTCCGGCCCGCAGCGCCGGTTCGCCGGCGAGACGAAGTCCCACACCGACACCGCGACCATCGTCGCGAGGCCCACGTAGAGCAGCTTTTCGGCCACGGTGAAGCTGGCGACCAGCACGATGGCCGGACCGATCATGCCGAGCACGCTGCGTTGCCACTGGCGGTGGCTGAACCAGCCGAGTGCGTTGGCGAGCAGCGCCAGCGCCGCGAACAGCGGCAGCAGCACGGTGACGAACACGGCCTCGAACTGGCTCAGGAAGCCGAGCCCGAGTGCTGCGCCGAGGCTGGCCAGGGCCGGGAAGCAAGCCCCGCAACCCATCGCCGACACGATGCTGCCCAGCGCTCCGGCCTTGTCCGCGACGCGCGTCATGACGCTCATGATGGCCTCCTCGATCGCTGCGGCGTCAGCGCTTGACGGTGGACGGATAGCCCGCGTTCTCGGTCGCCTGGGTCAGCTTCTGCACGCTGGCCTTAGCGTCATCGAAGGTCACGACGGCCTGGCGCTTCTCGTAGCTCACGTCGACTTTGCTCACGCCATCGACCTTCGAGATCGCCTTCTTCACGGTAATCGGGCACGCCGCACAGGTCATGCCCGGCACGTCCAGCGTCACGGTCTGCGACGCCGCCTGGACGGCGGCCGCGCCGGACAGGGCGAGGACGGCGATCAGCTTCTTCATGGAGCACTCCTGGTCAATAGAACAGCGGAAGGACGAAGGGGTAAGCAAGCGCGATCAGCACCAGCACGGCCACCATCCAGAAGACGGCCTTGTAGGTGGACCGCACCTCAGGGATCGCGCACACCTCGCCCGGCTTGCACTGCTGAGCAGGCCGATAGATGCGGCGCCACGCGAAGCCCATGGCGACGAGCGCCACGCCGATGAACAACGGCCGATAGGGCTCCAGCGCCGTGAGGTTGCCGATCCACGCACCGCTGAAGCCCAGGGTCACCAGCACCAACGGGCCCAGGCAGCACGCGGAAGCCAGGATCGCGGCCAGTCCGCCGCCGACGAGCGCGCCGCGCCCGGTCTGCGATTCCGTCATGCACTTTCCTCGGTCGGAGAGACGATGGCGTAAGCTTATTTCCGTACTCATGTACGGAGTCAAGCGGCATGGACAGCGATCAGCAGGGACTGACGATTGGGGCCGTCGCCAAGGCGGCCGGGGTCAACGTGGAGACGGTGCGCTTCTACCAGCGCCGCGCGCTGCTGCCCGAACCCGACAAGCCCTACGGCCGCATTCGGCGCTATGAGGCGAAGGACGTCGCACGGGTGCGGTTCGTGAAGGCCGCACAGCGCCTGGGCTTCAGCCTCGACGAGGTTGCGGGCTTGCTGAGACTGGACGACGGCACGCACTGTGACGAGGCGAGAAAGCTCGCTGAAGCAAAGCTCGCTGACGTGCGCCAGAAGCTGAAGGATCTGCGGCGGATCGAGTCGGCGCTGGCTGGCCTCGTTCGCGACTGCTGCACGAGGCGGGGCAAGCTTTCATGCCCATTGATTGCCACCCTGCAGCGGCAGTGAGACGCCGCGTCTTGGCCCACTGTTGACACAGTGAATTCAACATAAGGGATGCAGGTTGTCCATCACGGTGGTCTTTCCGCGCCCGTTGGCGCCCGCGATGGCCACGAGCACGGCGCCTGGTGCCAGGCGCTCGAAGTCCAGCTCGAGCACGTCCCGCCCCATGCCGTCGCGGATGCCGCGAAAGCCCTTGAGCATCAGCGAATGGACTCTCATGCGTGTGCTCCCGATGAAACTTCGAGGCAGTCTCCTGCCAGTTCCAGCTCCTTCAGGTCGCCCGCTACTTCGCCTGGGGGACGCTGCGCATCGACCTCTGCCGCCGCCTCCAGCTCGGCCAAAGCCGCGTCCACGATCTGCTGCGGCTCGTTCCCTGCGAGCTCGTCGAGACACGACCATAGCGGCTCGGGTCGCGCCCCGACGACACCGGCCCAGGCAGCCAACTTGTCCCGCATCGCGCCGGCTTGGCCGATGCCGCCGGACCGGACACGAACCACCGGCACGATGCGTCCCTCGAACTGCACGCCCGCGGCACCGGCCAGCAGCCCGCGCATCGCTGAGCGGTCGACGCCGTTGCGTTCTTCTTCGGGAACGCTCCAGCGCAGGCGTACCCAAGCCCCCTCGACCGGCTGCGCCGCGAGAGCGGCGCGCAGCGCGTCGAGGTCGGGCTTTCCGTCGAAGCTGATGTCGACCGTGCGCCGCGCCGGCGTTGCTTCCAGGCGGCATACGGCGGCGTCGGAGCCAACCTGCCAAAGCAGGAAGCCCTTGTCGCCAGCCTCGCCGTGGTGGAGTCGGCCGATCGACCCTGCGTAGGCGATGCAGCGGCGGCCAATGCCATCGTCGCGT
>DAIERN010000036.1 GCA_027346765.1 Chloroflexota bacterium
GCTACCTCGACCGCCGCCTGCAGGAACTGGCTCGCTGAACGCGGATCTCATTCGATGTTCCCAGTACCAAGACGATGGAACGGCTAACAGCAAGCCGGGGAGTCCAAAGATCAACAGACCGATCACGTACAACACAATGCAGCCGATGGCGGCTTGAACGATGCCCCACAACGCGGCGGCAGCCATGTTCGCCAGATCTAGCTCGAGGAAGCCCGTAATGGCGGCGACTGCCGCAGCAACGATCATGGCACCGACGACAACCAGATCGGAGATCAGGACCACTAGGGCTGTCATCGGCAGGAATGCGTCGCGGCTGGCAATGGCCCGCAAGGCATAACGCCAACCCAGAAAAGTGAACCCGGGCAGCGCGGCCAAACCGCCAAGAGCCACAAGGGCGGGCACGGCGGCGACAGCGGAGTTGATGGGCAGCAGCACCAGCCATCCGATTCCTCCGCCGATGATCCATGCCAGGCAGATCGCCGCAGCCAACACGGCTCCGCGCTTCCGGATCTCACGATTAGCTGGCGGCATCGGGCTCACTTTCAAGAACCGATGAGCGGAATGCTCAGTGCCCTGTGGGCGCCAATCAGTGCCGCGAACAGGATCAGCGCGACACACATGAGGCGAAACGCGCGCGCGTGGTCGTTGATCGCTGTTCGCGGTGTCGATAGCTGATGCAGCGCCGCGGCCCAGCTGACGGTGCAGAGCAAGGCCGTAACCAGCGCGACCAGCGCAAAGAGCGTGCTCCAGGCGAGGACGTCGACGGCTGCCACCCCGGTGACTGAATGTCGACCCAGCGCCACCCAGATCGATCCCATCAGGACGGCGAGTAGAACGAAGGACGCGAAGTGGGCGGCGATCGACCGGACGGGAGCTTGTGGCCTCACGAGGAACGCGCCCATCAGGGTTACAAGGAATATCGGGCCATATGTGATGACCGTCCGGTCGAGATAGACGAAAGACCCCGAGGCGCCCGCTGACCGCAGGCTCTGCAACAACACCCACAGAGATGCGATCGTCGCCGCGACCAGGGCGCCGTCCAGTTGGTGTGAGTCTTCGCTCTCGACGGCCGGGTCGCCTCCAGCAGCAGGGAATGCTGTCGCGGGCGTTTGGATCGACTCCAGCCGCTTGGCCCAGCGGTAGATCATCCGAGCCTCCTTGCATGGATCAACTTGTTACCATGCGGTAACGAATATGAACGCGAAACTCGCTACTGTCAAGTACCATGTTTCTGACGAGTCCGGCGCCGCGGTCGCTGACGTGGAGCCTGTGAGGCGGCGCTTCGCACAGGCCTGGGGAGCGATGGGCGGCTCGTGGGGCGTTACGCCGTCGACTGCTGCCGTGCAGGGCTACCTCTTGGTTCACGGCGGCCCGGTCACCGACCGCGAGCTGCAGGATGCGCTGGGCCTATCGCACCGCGCCATTCGGGTAGCGCTGGAGGATGGCATCGAATGGGGCGTCATGCGCCAGGCGGACGAGCCGCGACGCACGGGCCAGCGCGGGCCGGCTGGCCGCGCCTGGCTGGCGCTCGACGATCACTGGGAGTGGTTCCGCCGCGTCATCGCCGCGCGCAAGGAGCGCGAAGGCGATCCGGTCATAGCGATCCTGGAGCAGTGCCTGGTCGATGCCGGAAAGGCGGGCAACGACGCGGAGGCGCGGGCTCTGCAGGCGCGAGCCAGCTCGCTGCTCGCGTTCGTGCGCGAGTTCGATCACGCTCTCTCAGCAGTGGTCCGGGCACGGACCGACGTTCTGCGCAAGCTGTTTGCGGCGCTCGCCAAACAGGACAGCCGCGACCTCGACCGGCTGCTGGCCGCGCTGTCGGACGTGCCGGAGGCCGAGCTGAGCGACGCGCTGACCACGATGTCCAAGATGTCGTCGGCCAACCTGCGGCGCATGCTCCGTCTGGCCGGTCAGCCCACGGTGGCGAGGCTACTGAGCCGCTAGCATGCGCGCCACAGGCGATGGGGCTCGCCTAAACCGCCGGGTCGGCTGATAGCTCCTACGCAGGGAGTATGCGCAGGAGGGTTGCCCGTGGTCGGAGTCCTGTTGATCGGTGCCGGAGGGTTTGCCGGCGCGATCGCCCGCTACCTCGTTGATGCCGAGATCAGCCAGCGGTTCGCGTCCTTTCCGTGGGGCACCTTCGTCGTCAACATCAGCGGCTCGTTCATGGTCGGGCTGCTCTTCGCTCTGATCGTCGAACGAGCGTCACTGCCGGCTGAGCTGCGCGGGCCGCTGATGATCGGCTTCCTGGGCGCGTACACGACGTTCTCGACGCTCGCCCTCGAGAGCTGGCGGATGATCGAAGACGGCGCGTGGCTGCTCGCGGCGCTGAACCTGGGCGGGTCGGTCGCAGTGGGTATGTTTGCGGTAGTGGGTGGGCTGGCAGTCGGGAGGGCCATCTCGTGAAGCTCGAGGGAACAGGTCTGCTCGTGCGCATCTACCTGGGCGAGAGCGACCAGTGGCATGGCCGGCCGCTCTACCAGGCGATCCTCGAGCGGCTGCGTGAGCGCAATCTCGCCGGCGCGACCGTGTTGCGCGGCATAGAGGGCTTTGGCGCCAAGCAGCATCTGCACTCGACGCGCATCCTGAGCCTGTCGCAGGACCTGCCCATCCTGATCGAAGTGGTCGATACGGAGGAGAAGATCCGCGCAGTCCTGCCTGAGCTGGACGAGATGCTCGCCGACGGCCTGATGACCCTCGAGAAGGTCGAGGTGATCGCCTACCGCGCCGGTGACAGAACGACTACAATTCAGTGACAGTGAGTGCCCTGGCGGTCTATGCGAGCGAGTTGAAGCGCGTCCAGAAGCTGGGCATTGAGAGCGCCGACATCGCTCGTGCGACAGGTGCCGCGCGGGCCACGGTCAATGCCTGGATCCGCGCCACCCGCCGGCCCGCGGCGGAGCATCGCGAGCGGCTGATGGAGCTGGTCGCTGTGGTCGATCGGCTGAGTGAGGTCATGGACGACGACCAGATCGCGCTGTGGCTGCAGAAGCCGCTGCCCGCGCTCAAGGAAGCGCGGCCGCTGGACGCGATCGCGCGGGGCAGGTACCGCGACGTGTCGCGCGTCGTGGCTGAGCTGGAGAACGACTCGTTCGCGTAACCGGCACGTGGTGGCGCGTGGCGAGGCCTGGCGCGGACCCATTCCTGCTGACGCCTGAACCAGCAGACGGCCGCTGGCAGCGCGGCCGCGTGATCCGTGGCTTCTATCTCGCGGACAGCGAGGCCACCGCGTGGGCCGAGTGGTACCGCCACTCAGCGGAGTTGGGCGTGCCACCGCACAGCCGCCTGCCGCGGGTCATGCGCCGGTTCGAAGCGGACCTTGACGGGGTGGCCGACCTGACGGCAGATCCGGATCTGCCACCGATGCAGCCGACCCGGCGCCAGTGGACCACCACTCAACGAATTGGCGAGCGATTCTGGCGGGCTGGCAATGCCGGCCTGCTGGCACCTTCAGCTGCCCACGCCGGTGGCGTGGTGCTGGTGGTCTTCCGACCTACGGCCGATCCACCGCCCGGGTTGGTCGCCCTCCCCCGACCCAAACGCTATGACGAGCTGCCGCCGCTGCCGACGGGCCTGCGGACCTAGGCCTTCACCACCGCGTAAGCGATGCCGTCATAGCCCTTCGTGCCGACGGTCTGGAGGATGGTCGCATCGACGCGCGGGTCGCGCGCCAACATCTCGTTGAAGCGGCGGATGCCCTGGACGCGGCTGTCCGCTGAGTCGGCGTCGATGATCGCGCCGCCGCGGACGACGTTGTCGGCCACGATCACCGTGCCCGGTCGCGCCAGGCGGACCGACCACTCGAGGTAGTCCGGGTACCCCTCCTTGTCGGCGTCGATGAAGACCATGTCGAACGGCTGGACCTTCTCCGCCACGAGCGCGGCCATGGTTTGAGCCGCGGACCCAACACGCACCTCGGCGACGTCCGCCAGGCCCGCGCGCGCCAGGTTGCCGCGCGCCACCTGCGCGTGGCGCGGCTCGAGCTCGAGCGTGACCAGCCGGCCGTCCGCCGGCAGCGCGCGCGCCAGCCAGATCGACGAGTAGCCCGCGAGCGTGCCTATCTCCAGGATGCGCCGTGCGCCCAGCGCCTGTGCCTGCAAGTTCAGGAAGCGGCCCAACGTGGCCGACACCTGGATCTGCGGCATTCCCGCGGCCACGCTGTCGGCCACGGCCGCGCGCAAGACGTCGTCGTCCAGCCCGAAAAGGTCAACGAGGTGGCCATCAACGGCGTGCCAACGGTCCATGGGCGGAGGATAGCCAACAAACGGCCCTGGGCGCCCGCCGGAGCGGTGATGTGCGGTGCTGGGCGGTGCGGGACAAGAGCGTTGTTGACAGTCAACGCAATGAGCCAGACCGGGCCGTCCAAGGCATGGTCGGAAGCCCGGTTCGCCTGTAAGTTCGGCCTATCCGCAGGACTATCGAACCAAAACGGGTAGTACTTCGGGCGACCCCCGCAAAGAGCGTCAACTGGTCAGGATTGGGGAGCAATGGGATGGTTCGCTCAGGTCTTGTGCGCATCTTTGGCGCACCACTCCTCGCGCTGCTCGCAGCGCTGCTTCTCGCCCCAGGCGCTGTGATGGCCGCCGCTCCCGGCTGCTCGGTCAGCGTCGATCCGCCCGCGGCCGTGGGTGGCGCACTCTTCACCTTCACCGGCAGTGGCTTCCATCCGAACAAGCTGCTCCTCCGGAAGAGCGACAGTGGGCCGACCACCAACGACATCGATACGAGCGGGCGCGATCCGTGGACGCAGACCGTCCAGTCGCGCGTAGGCGACGAGGGTGCCTGGACGGCGACGTTCATCGAAGATGGCGGCTGCACCGTCGCGGTCCATTTCGACGTCACGCTGACCTCGACCGATGTGGTAAGCGACCTGCTGTCCGATCAGCCGCAGTCGGCGCTGCCGGCGCTGTTCATGCTGATGGTCACGGGCTTTGGCCTGGCGGGCGGGGCGTTCCTGTCGCGACGGATGGGAGCGGCTCGCGCGAGCGCAGGTGCGGCTCGTTCGGGGCTGAGGTACTAAAGTTGGCCGCAGAGCTGGAAGCAAGAGTGAGTCAGCAACCCATCGTTCGTCACTACCGCGGCGCCACGCGGGCGGATGTTGAAGCCGCCTATCGTGCCGACGCAGAGCCCGCGATGAACGCGGGCTACATGCCCGTGGGCCACGTCTGGTCGCACGACCAATATGGATTGCTGCTCGCTGTCAGCTACCAGGCCCAGGCCGCACCCGTTCAGGCGGGCCACGGGCCGGCTCAACCGGTGGCGCCGGAGCCGCAGCTGCAGCAGGCGACGCAGATGCAGCCAGATGTGCCGTCGCAGCCGCAACAGCCAACTCAGTTCGCGCCCGCGAGCAACGGCGCGCACCCCGCCCCCGCCGTCGAGCCGCTGCAGCGCTACACGCCGCCGCCGGAGATGTACCAGGCGCCTGCGGACATGTACGCGCCTGCCCCGGAAGTCGCCGTGGCCGAAGTCGCGGTGCCAGAGGTCGTCGTGCCCGCGGCACCCATGGCACCGGTCGCCCCGCCCATGGCACCCGTTCTGGCGGCCCCCACCGCGGCGCCCACTCCGCAGCCGGCGCCCAGTCCGCAGCCGGCGCCCGATTACGACAGCGGAACATCCCGACAGACCAGACTGACCATCCAGACGATGGACCTGCACACCGCCGGCGAGCCGCTGCGCATCATTCGCAGCGGCTTCCCCGACGTGCCGCACATGCCCGTGCTCGATCGCCGGCGCTGGGTCCTTGACAACGCCGATTACGTCCGCCGCGCGATCATCCAGGAGCCGCGCGGCCATCGCGACATGTATGGCGCGATCCTGCTGCCGCCGTACAACGATTACGCCGACATGGCCGTGCTGTTCATGCACAACGAGGGCTACTCCACGATGTGCGGCCACGGGATCATCGCGATCACGACCGGCCTCATCGAAGAGGGTCTTTTCCCGGCTACAGAGCCGGTCACCACCATTCGCTACGAAGTGCCCGCGGGCATCGTTGCGGCGAACGCGGCGACCGTGCAGCTCGAGGATGGCTCATGGGCCGTGCGCGGCGTGCGCTTCACCAACGTCCCGTCCTATCTGGCCGCCCAATCTCTTGCCGTTCGGCCTGACGGCGTGCAGCTGTACGGGCCGTCGGCCCAGTACGGCGCCCTGTCGGTCGATATTGCATTCGGCGGTGCCTACTACGGCATCGTCAACGCGGCGGACCTTGGCCTGCGCGTCGTGCCCGAGCAGGCCGAGGCGCTGCGCCACGCCGGCGCCGCGATCACCGAAGTGCTCCGGCGCGACCACACGCCGCAGCACCCGACCGATCCGGCGCTGGGCTTCGTCTACGGCACGATCATCGTCGACCTGGACCCGCGCACCTCGCCCGACGGCCGTGCCGGTGACGCGCACCTGCGCAACGTGACCGTCTTCGCCGACGCAGAGCTCGATCGCTCGCCGTGCGGCAGCGGCACCAGCGCGCTGCTCGCCCAGCTGCACGCCCGCGGCCGGATGCGCGTGGGCCAGGAGATCGTCAACGCCGGGATCACCGGCGAGCATTTCCTTGGCCGCATCGAGGCCGAGACCGCGCTGGGCCCGTACCGCGCCGTTTCGACGTCCATCGCAGGCACTGCATACGTCACCGGCTACTCGACGTTCGTCGTGGATTCGCGCGACCCACTGGGCGACGGCTTCCTCCTCAGCTAGTCGCCCCGGGTCGCGGCCGTCGAAGTTCGTGCGCTGAACGCACGAACCGTCCGGCGACGGTTTGGGACCGGTCCGATTCGGGCCCGCCAGCGTCGGTTTGGTGCGCCGGACGCACGGAACGGCGGGTAAGGCTCCCATCTGAGGCGATCGCGGCGGTTCAGCGGACGAGTCGTGCACTGAACGCACAGGCCTGAGCGAATCTGCAACCGATCCGCTGCGGGCTGTGTTATTCCGGCGTGTACATGGTGATTGCCGCTAATGATCCGATCTGTGCGCGCCTGGCGAGCGACCTCGATGAGGCTTTCCCCGACCTGGTCGTCGACCACCAGCAGCTGGTGTTCGGAGTGGCCGCGCGGGTAGTCGGTGAATCCACGGCAGAGGACGTCGCCCAAGAAGTGTTCGTGCGCGCCTACCGGGCGCTGAAGCGTTACCCGGACGAGCGCATTCGCGAGTTGCGTGTCCGCCCATGGCTCGCGCGGATGGCGCTCAACGCCGCGCTCAACTCGATCCGTGGCCACAGGTACGACCTGGACGTGGCGGATGTGGGTGACGCCGGGCCAACTACAAGTGAGGGTCCGCACCAACGCGCGGAAAGAAATGAAGAGCGGCGGATGTGGGCGCGTCTGCTGGCCGGGCTGCCCCTGCGCTATCGGCTGGCCGTGGCGCTGCGCCACATAGATGACCTGTCTTACGCCGAGATTGCCGAGACGCTCAACAGGCCGGTGGGGAGCGTCAAATCTGATGTTCATCGCGGGATTGCGCTGTTGCGCGCGGCATACGACGCGGAGCAGCGCGGGATCGGGCAGGAGGCGAGTTAGATGACCGAGCGACAGATGAGTGGACAGCCAACTGATCAGCAGGTGGTGGCGGGGCTTCGTTCGTTGCGAACGCCTGCACCGGAAGGGATGCTCAACAAGGTGCTCGACACGCTTGGCCTGGGGGACGCGTACGTGCGCGTCGAGGGCCCCATTGGGCCGCTCTTCGTTGCCTTTGGCCGCGACGGCATATCGCTCGTCGAGCGTGCCACGGACGCGGGCGATTTCGAGGCCGCTTTCCGGGCGACGTTCGGTCGGCCGGCGAGGCGGATCGATCGCGCGCCGGAGCTCATCGAGCGCGTCATCGACCAGCGCCTGTGGGGCAAGGGCAAGCCCAGCGGGCCCCTGCCGCTCGACCTGCACGAGCTGCCCGACTTCGAACAGCAGGTCCTGCGCAAGGTGCTGGAGATTCCGCGCGGCGAGGTGCGGCCGTATGCCTGGGTCGCGGCCGAGCTGGGCCGGCCATTGGCGGTCCGCGCTGTCGGCAACGCCGTGGCACGCAACCCCATCCCGTTCGTGATCCCCTGCCACCGCGTGGTGCGCAGTGACGGCCGCATCGGCAACTACGGCGCCGGCGGCCCAACGGCCAAGCGCGCCGTGCTGGAGAGCGAGGGCATGGATACCACGGAGATGGAGCGGCTCCCGGCCAAGGGCGTGCGCTTCATCGGCTCCGACTCGACGCGGATCTACTGCTACCCGTCGTGCCGCAACGCGCGCCGCATCACCGAGCGTCACCGCGTCCCCTTGCGCTCCGCTGACGACGCGCGCCACGCCGGCTTCCGTGCCTGCAAGGTTTGCCGCCCGGTCGACCCGCCCTTCCGCGCCGCTGTCGCTTAGCCTGAGCGGCATGACGCGACGCTTCATCGACCTCAGCCACGACATCAGCGACGGACTGATCACCTATCCCGGTTTGCCGGCGCCGCAGATCGATGAATACCTGACGCGGGAAGCGTCTCGAGCCCGTTACGCGCCCGGGACCGAGTTCAGCATCGGCCGGATCACGATGGTCGCCAACACCGGCACGTACCTCGACACGCCGTTCCATCGTTTTGCCGACGGCTTCGACCTGGCTGATCTGAAGCTGGAGCAGGTGGCCGACCTTCCGGGGGTGCTGGTGCGGGTGGTCGGTGAACCAGAGCGCCGGATCGGTACCGGCCGATTCGACGGACTGGATGTGCGCGGCAAGGCGGTCCTCATCCACACCGGCTGGGATCGGAACTGGGCCACGCCCGCCTATGGCGAGGGCCACCCGTTCCTGACCGCTGAGGGCGCGGCCTGGCTGGTCGAGAACGGCGCGAGCCTCGTGGGCATCGACTCACTCAACATTGATGACGGCGCCGACGGGACGCGCCCGGCACACACGACGCTGCTGCGCGCCGGCGTCCCGATCGTCGAACACCTGACTGGGCTCGAGCAGCTGCCGCTGAACGGCTTTCGCTTCAGCGCCGTGCCGGCGCGCGTCGCCGGTATGGCCACGTGGCCGGTGCGCGCCTACGCGGAGATCGAATAGGCCGCGATCAGGTCGCCGGCTTGATCGCCCGCGCGAACACCACCGGCGCGTGCCAGCGGAAGTCGCGCTCCTTCAGGCGGGCCAGGCGTTTGCGCGCGATCTCTTCCAGCCGTTTCGCCTGGGCGGCATCGAGCGACTCCATCAGCGAGCGCTCGTCGTAAGCCAGCTTGTACTCGAGGTACGAGGCCTGCGTCCAGCCGTAGATCAGCTCTTCCTCGGTCGCTGACGCGCGCATGAAACCGGCGCGGCGCAGCTCATCGGTCGCGACCCGGGCGGAGCGGACATCACCCGCGTGCGGCTCTGGTGCGCCTTCCGGCTCGTCGATCTCGAGCTCGTAGACAGCCTCATCGAATTCGTCGGCCGGGATGAAGGGCTGGCGGGAGTCGCGGTCGAGCCAGGTCACGTAGCTGACCATCCCGGACGGTTTCAGGACGCGCGCGGCCTCGCGCAGAGCGGCGATGCGATCAGGCACGAGCTGCAGCACGAAGCTCGACATCACCAGGTCAATGGAGCCGGCATCGACCGCGAGCGAGTCGGCGGTGCTCGCGACGAAGGTCGCGCGCGATTCGCCTGGCCGCGCCGCGAGGACGCGCTGCCGCGCGAGATTGAGCATGCCCCGGGCGGGCTCCGTGGCCACGAACTCGGCGCGCGGCCAGCGCTCCAGGGCGGCCAGCAGCAGCGTCCCGGTGCCGGCGCCGACCTCCAGGATCCGCACGGCACCACTTCGTCGCGCAACGAAGGGTTCGACGTAGTCCAGCAACCGCTGCGCCGTCGCTTCCAGGAC
>DAIERN010000037.1 GCA_027346765.1 Chloroflexota bacterium
CTCAGGACGGCGTCCCGGGTGTCACCCAGCCGCTGATCAAGCCCGGTGAGACCTTCGCCTACGAGTTCACGGTGAAGAACTCCGGCTCGCACATGTACCACTCGCACCACAACGCGAGCGACCAGGTCGGGCGGGGCATGCTGGGCGCGTTCATCGTCGAACCGCTCGACGCCGCGCAGCGCTACCAGGTCGACCAGGACATCGTCTGGATCAGCAACGACGCGTTGGGCGGCTTCACGATCAACGGCAAGGGATTCCCGGCCACCAAGCCGATCGTCGCCCAGCTGGGCCAGAAGATCCTCATCCGCTTCATGAACGAAGGCGTGATGATGCACCCGTGGCACCTGCATGGGATGCCGATGCACGTTGTCGCGCGCGACGGTTACCCGCTGGGAACGGCGGCCTTCACCTGCGACACGCTGGGCGTCAATCCGGGTGAGCGCTACGACGTGATCATCGAGGCCAACAACCCAGGCGCCTGGGCGTTCCACTGCCACATCCTGCCCCACGCCGAGGGCCCCAAGGGCATGTTCGGCATGGTCAACGCGTTGATCATCCAGGCGTGATGGCGATGGCATACGCCGACACTGCGTCGACTGGCCCCGAGCAGCTGATCGAGCTGCACGGTGCGCGGACGGGCAAGATCCGAACCATCCTCCTGGCGACGGAGCTCTCGCCGGTGTCGGAGGCAGCCACCCGCCAGGCGATCGAGATGGCGGCGTCGCTTGGCGCACGCCTTCTCGTCGTCAATGTGATCGACCAGGGTGAGCGCGGCGAGGTGTCGCCGTATTCGCCGAGCGCTCGCGTCGATCAGCAGCGCGCCGTCCGCGAGGGCCCGCTTCTCCAGATCGTCGATCGCGCCCGGACGCGCGGCGTCGAAGCGGCATTCCTTCTCTGGACCGGTGAGCCGGGGCAGGGCATCGTCGCCGCCGCCCAGGCGGAGGGCGCGGACCTGATCATCGTCGGCACGCGCGGCCTCGATCGCGCCGGCCGCTTCCTGCTGGGCAGCGTGTCGGACTATGTCGTCTATCACTCCGCCTGCCCCGTGATGGTCGCGCGCTAGCGGCAGACCACGGGCGCTGTGTAGGCTCGACGGCAACAAATCGACGGCACGGTGCCGCTTTCAGCACCAGCCCCGGTTACAGCTGCAGGAGGCGGCGCACAGCCATGAAAGGCTTCGTTGACGACATCGGCCGGCTGACGGAGGACAACGCCGACTTCCGGCGCGTGCTCTACACCGGCCAGCATCTCCAACTCGTGCTGATGACGCTCGCGCCCGGTGAGGAGATCGGCGCTGAAGTGCACACGGATCGTGATCAGTTCTTCCGTGTCGAGGCGGGCGATGGCGAGATCACGATCGACGGCGCGACGCATAGCGTGACAGCCGACTTCGCCATGATCGTGCCGGCCGGCGCCCATCACAACGTGCGCTGTGTCGGCTCAGAGCCACTCAAGCTGTACACGCTCTACGGCCCGCCCGAGCATCGTGACGGTGTCGTGCGCCGGACCAAGGCAGACGCTGACGCCGCGCCCGAACATTTCGACGGCAAGGCCACCGAGTAAGCGCCCGCGTCGCGGGCGGAGCGCCGGATCAGGTCGGTCGGGCTCGCTGGAGCTGCGACTCTGCCTCGGCGACGCGCGCCAGGATCTGGTCGCGCAGCCGGTCGAGGCCCAGGGCGACATCGCCGGCCGCACTGCGGATTGATGTGAGCTGAGTCTTGAGGCCGCGCACAGCGTCGAGCTCGGTCTTGACCGCTGCCAGCGCCTGCGCCAGGCGCGCCCCGTCAATCTCAGTTGTGTGCGCCGCGAGCGACGCCAGCGCGTGCAGTCGTGCCAGGCGGATGGCCGCGGTGAGCGTGGCCATGTCCGGCGCCTCCGGGTCGATGACGGCGAAGACGTGCCCGTAGCGAACGTCGAACGGCGCAACGCCAGCCGGGGCGTGCTCAGGCGTGAAGATGGCCAGGGCCACGCACGCTCCGCGATTGCGCTTGGCCTGCGTCAGCTCGTCGCGCATCTCGCGCCACGACTTGCCGCGGTTCTTGGCCTCGATGACGACGCGCAGCTCGGCGCCGCCGCACCACTGCGGGTCAACCGTCAGCAGGAAGTCGCCCTTCTTCGAACGGATGACGTCGCCTGCGGCCACGCCCGTCCGGTCGACAGTGTCGCCAGTGCCGCGAACAGCATCCGCCAGCATGTCGTCGAGCAGGTCCTCGAAGTCGACGCCCTTGGCGGCAGATTTCGCCCGCTCCGCCGCGCGGGCTGATGAGGCAGCCTCGATTGCTGACAGCCGCTCGTTGAGCTTCTCGAACGCGGCATTCATCTCGCTCCGGAACTGGTACAGCGGCGCGCCCAAGCGGGTGGGGTCGAGCAGCTGTGCCAGGCGCGATGCGTCGCCATCGAAGTAGGTGCCCAGCAGCGTCCTTAGCCGGCCGATTGCGCTGTCGCGCTTGGTCTCGTCGAACAGCTCCGAAACCAGCCGACCCAGCTGGCCCCGGTCACCCAGAAACTGCTCAAGCGTCCGCGGCAGCCGTCCGTCGCGGTCGCCGAAGTTGTCGCGCAGCACCTGGTCGAGCGCTTTTGAGGCGCGCTCGTTGACAGACTCATTGCGCTGCAGCAGCGCGTCGAACTCACGCCGCACGAAGTCCACGTCGAGCGTCGTCCCAGCGTCCTGGAGCGCAAGCAGGCCGATGCGCAGCGCGCGTTCTGCCAGGTCCGGCCGGTCAGCCTCTGCCCGAGCGTCAACGAATGCGGCGAGGGTCCGGTCTTCGACCCGCAGGTGCTCGACAACGATGACGTCGCCATCAACGTCCACCATGGGACGCTCCAGTGGCGGCGCGGCAACCCTGAAAGCGACGATTTCGGCGGTCTTCATGTGCACAACATCCGCCACGGTCGTGCCACCTAGCGTGTCACGATTTGGCGCATGCCTCCCAAGATCTATCTGGCCCACGGCGCGTCCGGCAGTGCCGCGAGCATGCAACCCCACGTCACCGGCCTGACGCGGCGTGGCCTACAGGCAGCCGCAGTACAGCTGCCGGTCGGTCTCGCCGAGAAAGCGATTGACCGCTACCGCGCCCAGGTTGCGCATCTGCCGGAAGCGATCATCGGCGGCCAGTCGTACGGGGGCCGGGTGGCGAGCCTGCTGGCGGCCCAGGAGGCGCCACGCGGCCTGGTGCTGTTGTGCTTCCCGCTGCACCGACCCGGCCAGCCCGACGGCACGACGCGCGTCGCTCACTTCAAGAACATCGACTGTCCGGTGCTGCTGCTGTCGGGCGAGTCCGATCCGTTTGCTCGGATCGACCTCTTACGGGAAGCCGTCAAGACGTTGGCCAACGCGACGCTGATCACCTATCCCGGCCTGGGCCATTCACTCCGGCCGGTCCTGGACGACGCGCTCGATCGGATCGCTGAATTCGCCGCGACCCTTTCGTAACGCGCGGCCGCCGAATACCCTTGACGCCAAGACCATGATCGGCCGCGACGTCATCCGCACTGCGCCCAAAGTGCTGCTACACGACCATCTCGACGGTGGCCTGCGGCCCCTGACCGTCATCGAGCTCGCACACGAGACCGGCTACGACGGCTTGCCCACGACCGACCCGGAAGAGCTGGCGCGCTTCTTCACCGCCGGCGCTGATCGCAAGAGCCTGGTGCTCTACCTGGAAGGCTTCGAGCACACAGTGGCGGTGATGCAGGATCGCGAGTCGATCATCCGCGTGTCGCAGGAATGCGCTGAGGATCTAGCTGCCGACGGCGTCGTCTACGCCGAGGTCCGCTACGCGCCCGAGCTCTCGACGCGGGCCGGGATGTCGCTCGACGAGGTTGTCGACGCGGTGCTCGAGGGATTTCGGCGCGGCTCCGCGAAAACCGGCATCGAGATGGGCTTCATCGTCACCGCGATGCGCCAGTTCGCGCGGTCGGTCGAGGTGGCCGAGCTCGCGGTCCGGCACCGCGACGAAGGTGTGGTGGGTTTCGACGTGGCCGGACCCGAGAAGGGCTTTCCGCCGACGCGCTACCTGGATGCGTTCCACCTCATCCACCAGGCCAACTTCAATCTGACGATCCACGCCGGCGAGGCATTCGGCCTGCCGTCGATCTGGGAGGCGCTGCAATGGTGCGGCGCCCATCGTCTGGGTCACGGTGTGCGCATCGTCGATGACATCACGGTCGCGCCGGACGGGCAGGTCAAGCTGGGCCGCCTCGCCAGCTACGTGCGTGACATGCGCGTGCCGCTCGAGATGTGCCCCACGTCGAACGTTCACACCGGCGCCGCCGCGTCGATCGAAGAGCACCCAATCGATCTGTTGCGCCGGCTGCGCTTCCGGGTGACCGTGAACACCGACAACCGGCTGATGAGCGGCGTCACGATGAGCTCCGAGTTCGAGACGCTGTCCGGCACCTTTGACTTTGGCCTCGACGAGATGCAGTGGCTGACGCTGAACGCCATGAAGAGCGCGTTCGCGCCGTTTGACCAGCGGCTGCGGCTCATCAACGGCGTGATCAAACCGGGCTATGCCCGGCTCCTGGCCGAGACGCAGTTCGCCGAGACCGCCGCGCGCTACTAAGCGGCCAGCGCCAGCTCGTAGACGGGTTCGTCCTCGAACCTCCACGTCGTGAGGCACTCTGAACACGTCTGTGGGTCGTCATCGGTAACGACGCGCAGCTCAACCGTGAGCTTGGCCTCGCACCAGGGGCACGTCTGTTCCACCACTTTTTGGACCTCCTTGCGTGCACAGCGTGGCGGAGCCGAATGACAGGTTGTGTGTCACGTGGAGGAAACGAGTTAGGCTCGGTCGCGTGACGGACGACAAAGTCGTGCCCGCGGGCGCGGAGGAGCGAGACGACTCGGAAGCCAGCCGCGGCATGCTCGGCGACGTTGCGGCGACGATCGCCGATGCCGCCGCGCCAGTTCTGGCGGCCGCGCGGCGGGTGATCGACGAGCGTCCGGGAGCACGCGTGCGCCGCGTCCGGCGCATGGGCCGTGAGCCGCTGCTCAACCTGTGGGACGAGCACCCGGAGGCGCAGCGTGCGTCGATTCGCGAGCTCGGCCTGCGCAGCATCCCGGTCGGCGAGATCCGCGGCACGGCCGTGGCCGGTCCCGCGCAGCGCGGCGGCGACTTCCTGCCGCTGCGCGATCGGCGTGGCGTTGACTGGCGCGGGCGCTGGCGGCGCATTCTCGAAGCCAATGAGCGGCTCAACCCGTTGCCGCCGGTCGAGCTGATCAAGCTGGGCGACGGCTACTGGGTCGTCGATGGCCACAACCGCGTGGCCGCCGCGCTGTACATCGGCCAGACTGAAGTGGACGCGGTGGTCCAGGAGCTGCGCCTGCCGGGCATGCCGGTCGAGCCCAAGTCGCCCATCGCGTCGGTGCTCGAGGGCAGCCTTGACCTGCGTGCCGCGGGCGCCGGCCGGCTCACGCGGACGGCCGACCGACCGGTGGACCTCGAGTCGACCCGGCCGCACGAGCATGAGGCCTCCGAGTGATCCGCCGGCTGACTCTCCCGGGCATGGCACCAGCCGGTCGGTCGGTGCGCCTGCTGGCCGTGTCGGACGAGACGGAGCGAGCGTTCGACTTCGCGCGCAATCGCGCCGACCTGGGCAAGATCGACGGCGTTCTGGGCTGTGGCGATCTCGAACCGGCGTACCTGGGTTTCCTCGCCGACGCGTTCAGGGCGCCGCTCGTCTACGTGCGTGGTAACCACGACCGCGGCGCAAACTGGAATGCGCGCCGGGGCGCTCTGCCGCGCGCACTCGACAACTACGTCGACGCGCTCGCCGGCGTGTCCGTGGCCGGCCTGTCATGGCCCGGCGAGGGGCGCGGGAAGGCCATCCGCGATGAGGGTGCCGCGTGGCGCCAGGTGTTGCGCGCCTGGCTGCGATTGCGCGGCAGCAAGCCGGCGATCGTGCTCAGCCACGTGCCGCCGCGCGGCCTGGGCGACGTGCCCCAGGACGAGTACCACCGCGGCTTTGCGGCATACCGCTGGCTGTGTCGCCGCCTCCGTCCACAGCTGTGGCTGCACGGCCACACCTCGCCCGCGGCAGAGAGCGATTGGCGCGTTGAATGGGACGCGACGACGCTGGTCAACGTCACCGGCGCGGTGCTGATCGAAATTGGCACGGCGAGCGCCCCGCTACCATCGATGCCTGACCGGACGCAGCACTGAGGGCGCGCTCCGGATCAAGGGAGACAGAAGTTGACGCGAATCCTGCTGTACACGGGCAAAGGCGGAGTGGGCAAGACCAGCATTGCCGCGGCGACGGCGGTGCTGTGCGCGCGCCGCGGCCTGCGCACCCTCGTTGTGTCGACCGACATCGCCCATAGCCTGGCCGACGCGCTCGATACCCCGGTTGGGCCCACGCCGCGCCTGATCGAGCCCAACCTGTGGGCGCACGAACCGGACGTCTTCTTCAACATCAGCAAGTACTGGCGCACGATCTCGTCGTATTTCTCGAGCCTGTTCTCGTGGGGCGGCCTGGACGAGGTCATGGCCGAGGAGATGACCGTCCTGCCCGGCATGGATGAGCTGGGCAACCTGCTGTGGATCGGCGACCACGTCGACAAGGCCGAATACGACCTGATCGTGGTCGATGCCGCGCCCACCGGCGAGACGGTCCGCCTGCTCAGCCTGCCTGAGGCATCGCGTTGGTGGATCGAGAAGATCGCGCCCATCGGCCGGCGGGTGCAGAAGCTGGGTGGCCCGGTCCTCCGGCGGATAGTCGGTGTCCCGCTGCCGAATGACGAGGTCTACGAATCGGCCGAGCTGCTGCTCGAGCGCCTGCGTTACGTGCACGATCTGCTGGCCGATCCGGATCGCTCGTCGGTGCGGCTCGTGCTGAACCTCGAGCGCGTCTCCATCCAGGAGGCGCAGCGCTCGTTCACCTACTTCCACATGTACGGCTTCCCGACTGACCTGATCGTCGCCAACCGGGTGCTGCCCGTAGCCAGCGGCGCCTACTTCGACGCGTGGCGCGAAGCTCAGGCGCGCTACCTGCCCTTGGTCGAGCAGCAGTTCGCGCCGGTGCCGGTGCGCACCGTGCCGTTCTTCGACAAGGAGATGGTCGGCGTCGATCGGCTAGCCGAGCTGGGCCAGGCGCTGTTCGGTGATTCAGACCCGCAGGAGTTCCTGTACCGCGGCCGGCCGTACTCGATCTCGCGCGACGCCAGCGGCTACACGCTGGCGCTCGAGCTGCCGTTCGCGACGCGCGAAGATGTGACGCTGTCGCGCAGCGGCGATGAGCTGGTGCTGCAGGTTGGGACCTGGCGCCGTAATCTCGTCTTGCCGCGCCTGTTGCTCAACGCCCCTACCCAGGGCGCAAGAATGGATGACCGAGTGTTGAAGGTGCGCTTCGCGGAGCCCCCGCGAGCAATGACGGGAGGGTCGCGCAATGGATGACAGCCGTATGGATCGCCTCGAGCGGCGTTTGGATGAGCTCGACCAGCGCAGCAGCACCATGGAGCGAATGCTCGAGACGATGCTCGATCGCTCGCGCCAGGCCGCGGACATGATCGTGCCCCACCAGACGCGCAACCACCTGCGCGCGGCGGGCCGTGAGAACCTGCTGGCCGTGCGCAGCCTGCTCGATTTCTGGGCCAACAAGCTGACCGAGTCCGACGACGACTCGGCTGCTCCGGCCGACCAATCCACCCGGGAGAACATCCACATCGACTAGCCGCAAGGACGACACGAGCAACCGCTTGCGGGAGCTCGTGGAGGACGCGCAGCAGCGGCCCGCAGGCGTCGCTGCGGAGACGGAAACGATTGAAAGGTAACGAGTGATCGGCCCGCGCCTGCGCCGCTTCGCGGCCGGCTATCGCGGCTTCTCGCGCAACGCGCGCATCTTCATCAGCGGCTCGTTCCTGTCGAGCGCCGCGTTCGGCCTGTTCTTCGTCAACTTCAACCTGTATCTCGCAGCGCGCGGCTTCGATCCGTCGACCATCGGCCTGGTCGCCACCACGTCGGGGCTGAGCATCGCGGCGGCCGCGATTCCGGCGAGCATCCTCGCCAACCGGCTGGGCCGACGGAACACGATGCTCCTTGGCGCGGCCACCGTGATCATCGCGTTCCTGGGCTTCCTGACGTTCGACGCGTTGGCGGCGATCGTCATGCTGACCGTGCTCTATGGCACTGGCCAGCAACTCATGGCGATCCCGGCCAGCCCATTCCTGACGGAGAACTCGAAGCCGGACCAGCGCAACGAGGTCTTCGCGCTCAACGGTGCGATGTTCAACCTATCGCAGGTGATCGCCGGCCTTTCTGCGGGCGCGATCGTGGGCCTCTTCCTGGGCGGCGGTGGCTCGAGCAACCAGGTGGCCTCTTTCCACTTGCTCCTCGTGGGCATGGTCGTGCTGATCGGTGGCACGGCGCTGCTGCTGATCGTGATTGGCGATGACCGTCACCGATCGGGTCTGGCCGAAACGGGTGTCGTCGCGCCAGAGCCAAACCAACCGCCGGTGGCTGCGTCCGGGATGCAGGCGCGACTGTCGCGCATCGGCGTTCACGTGAGCGAGCCGCGGCTCTTTCTCAAGCTGGTCGCGCCCGGGTTCCTGATCGCTATCGGCGCGGGGCAGGTGCTGCCCTTCCTGAACCTGTACATCGTGGGCCGCTTTGGGCTCGACCTATCGACGACGAACGCCGTGTTCGCGGTCAGTGCGCTGGGCACGATGATCGCGATCCTCATCCAGCCGGTGATCGCGCGCCGCTACGGCAAGATCCAGTCGGTCGTGCTCGTCCAGGCCGCGAGCATCCCCTTCATCACCGTGCTGGGCTTCGCGCCGTGGATACCGCTGGTCATCGTTGGCATGACCGTCCGCAACGCGCTGATGAACGCGGCCAACCCGGTCTTCAGCGCGTACGTGATGGGTCGGGTCAAACCACTCGAGCGGGCCACGATCACCGCCAGCCAGAGCATGGTCTGGTCGATCGGCTGGGCGATCGGCGGCATCTACTACTCGACCGTCCAGGGCGCGCTGGGTTTCGCGCGCGGGTACGACGTGAATTTCCTGACGATCATCGTCTTCTATTCGACCGCGACGGCGCTCTACTACCTGTGGTTCGCGCGGCGCGAGCCCGCGGCACGCCCTCAGTCTGAAGGCGCGAACATACCGGCGTGACCATCGACATCCGCCCGGTGCCGGCCGATCAGCTGCGCCGGTACATCGACACCGTCAACGCGGCCTTTGGCGAGCCCACCGATGAGGCGCAGTTCAAGCTCGACAAAGCGCTGCTCGACCCCGCTCGTGTGCTGGGCGCGTACGACGGCGAATCGCTGGTCGGCGGTCGCGCCGGAGCGACAACTAAAGGAACGCCCGAAGGAGCCGCCCGGTCCAGTTGTCGTCTTCACTGGCGGACCAGTGAGGGCGGCTCCGGTGCCGTGGCCCCTTCGGGACGAGCGCAGATTACGGGCCACCGCCACTGACGGCAACGGCCTTTGTCCACGAACTTTGGGTCGTGGCGCGATCTTATCCACGACGTGCCAAGGACCCCATCCACAGCGTCCTTGGCGACGCTGCCCCATGATCTCCCGACCATGAGCTGCATCCTTTGAACGGTCCCTACCCCTACTACGAGCCCCCGGCGCCGCCCAGCCCCAAGCCCGCATCGTCGCTCGCGGCGCTGGTGCTCCTGGTGGCCTGCCTCGCCGGCGGCTTTGCCCTGGTGCTGCTGGGCGGCAATGCCGCGCCCTGGCTGTTCTTCGCCTATGTCGCGCTCAATGTCGCCTACACCCTGGGATTGAAGAATGTCGTGGTGC
>DAIERN010000038.1 GCA_027346765.1 Chloroflexota bacterium
CGCTCGCGGATGGGGCCGAAATACTGGTCCTCCAGCTCCTGGCCCTTGGGCGAAGGCGCGCCGAAGAGCGTGCGCCCGGTGAGCAGCAGGTCAGGCCGCTGCTCGGCCAGGCGGCGATCGACGAGGAAGTACTCCTGCTCGGGCCCGATGCTCGTGAAGACCCGGCTTGCCGTGGCGTTGCCGAACCAGCGCAGGACGCGGAGGGCCTGCTTCCCGAGGGCCTCCTGCGAGCGCAGGAGCGGGATCTTGTGGTCGAGCGCCTCGCCTGTGTACGAGACGTACGCGGTGGGGATCGTGAGCGTGACGCCGTTCGGTTCCACCTGGAGGAAGATCGGGCTCGTCACGTCCCATGCGGTGTAGCCGCGCGCCTCGAAGGTGGCGCGGATGCCGCCGGACGGGAAGGACGACGCGTCCGGCTCGCCCTGGACCAGGTTCTTGCCGCTGAACTCGGCGATCATGCGCGAGTCGCCGGTGGGCACGAGGAACGAGTCGTGCTTCTCAGCGGTGGAGCCGGTCATGGGCACGAACCAGTGGGTGTAGTGGGTCGCGCCGTGGGACAGCGCCCACTCCTTCACGCCGTGGGCGACGGCGTCGATGATCTGCGGGTCGAATGGCTCGAGGCCGGCCGTGGTGCGGCGGAGCTTGGCCGCAATTGGCTTGGCCAGGTACTGGCGCTGCGCCTCCTCGCCGAACACGTACTGGCCGTAGATGTCGGCCCCGGCGTGGGTCAGGAAATCCTGGGTCGACTCGACGCGCGTGTTGGAGATCGCGCTGGTCGCGACCTGGCGCGGGGTCAGGCCGCTGCTCGTCACCGGGCCACCTGCGGCGCCGCCGCGCGGCGCGGTCCGGCCGCTGGCGTTCGCCGTGCTTTCAGCCGCGTGGCCGTTGGTTGTGCCAGCGCTCTTCGAGCCGAGCTCCATGACCATCGCCGATAGTCCCTCCATGGCACCGCGCACGGTCGCAGCCGACATGGCACGGCTGGGAGCGAGTCTACGGCCGGGTACCCGTGGTTGTGGGTTGCAATCGGGACTCGGGCCGGTTACGTAGTCGGGCCGACAGCTCGTCCTGAAGCCGTCCGAACTCGCGCTCGACGTCGACGTAGCGCTCTGCCGCCATGGCGATCTCGAGCCGCTCCCCGTCGAGCCGCGCCCAGACGCGCCGGCGCGGGAAGTAGAAGGTCAGGGCAAGACCCAGGATGAGCGACAGGTACGCGATCCAGATGAAGCTCTGGCCCGGGTCGCGCTTGATGACCATGCCGGTGTAGGCGCTGGCCTGCGCCCAGCCGATGGTGTAGCCGCACGTCTGGCCGGGCGTCGTGGTCGAGCCCAACCCCACGACCTGCAGGAAGCACACGTTGCTGCCGTTGGACAGGGTCTGCGCCGCGATGCCGGTCAGCGCCAGCAGCGCCGTGCCGTCCGTAGCGCGATTGAGCACGACGAGCAGCCCCAGCTCCGACCCGGGAATCGTCAAGAAGCCCTGCGGCAGGCCGGCCAGCTCGCCGTCGAGCAGCACCGGGCCGTCCCACACCAGCTGACCGGTGGGGTCCCAGATGGACAGATTCTCGGCCGGCCCAAACGTGTTCTGGTGGAAGACGTAACCGTCGACCTCCAGCGGGTCGTTGACCCGGATGATCTTGCGTGCCACCTCCTGGCCGTTGCGGTAGACCGCCAGGTCAGTGGTGAAGTCGGCAAAGGAGCCATCGGGCCGGGTCGGGGCATCGAAGTGGATGTTCTTCACCAGCAGGTTGTCGGGGGTACCGACCGACTGCACGGGGGCAGTCTGACCCTCCCCCAGAAAGACCACGGTCTCGTAGCCCAGGCCCGTCGTGACCGCGGCACCGGCGAGGAACAGGATCAGCCCCAGGTGGGTGAATAGCGTGGCGAGCTTCATGTACTGATTGCGGTCGCCGTACACGTGCAGGATGGGCGTGGCGCTGTCCTTGTCGCTTGCCACTTCCTCGCGCACCTTGTAGCGATTGCCGCGCAGGACCTCGCGCAGCGCCTGGGCGCCGTCGGCGCCGGCATCGGCGTACGCGGCCCGATGATCGAGGCGCAGATCGAAGAAGGGCGCGGCCTGGACGACGCGGACGCGGTGCGCCGAACGCCACAGGTCGGGCAGCCGATCGAGGGTGCACACCACGATGCTCACGACGAGCAACGTGAGCAGGAACACGAACCACGGCGCGGAGAAGACGCGGAACAGCCCCAGCCGCTCGAACATGTCGACCATCCCCGGGCCAACGTTCAGACCCAGGATGCTGAGCGGGTCGTACGCGGCGTGGATCTGGGCCATCTGGTCGGCGTAGGCGCTGGGGTCGTGCAGCGCGAAGCTGGGCACCTGGCGCAGAACGGCGCCGAACACGCCGGCCACGGCGAGGATGCTGATCTGGAGCACGGCGAACTTGACGCTGGTCAGCGTGTGCCACGCGAACCAGCCCAGTTTCCCGAGCGGATTGAGCGCGATGGCGCGACGGGCGCCGAGAGTTGTGCTGGCTATGTCCCAAGTCCTGCAGCGGCGGCGAGCGCCTGGTCGAAATCGGCGATGAGGTCGTCGATCTCCTCGAGACCCACTGAGACGCGCACGAGCCCCTCGGGGATCCCCACCGATGCGAGCTGCGCCGAATCCATCTGGCGGTGAGTGCTCGATGGTGGATGCACGGCGATGGTCCGGACGCTCCCCAGCGACGCGGTGCGCGGCGGCAGCGTGAGCGCGTCGAGGAACGTTTCTGCGGCCTGCCGGTCGGGCAGCTCGAAGCACAGCATCCCACCGCCGGCGCGGAGCTCGCGCTGTGCCACCTGGAATTGGGGGTGCGATGGGAGGCCCGGGTAGCGCACGGTGGTCAGTCCGGCCGCTTCGAGGTGACGCGCCAGCGCGAGCGCGTTGGATGAGTGGCGCTCCATGCGGACGTGCAGCGTCTCGATGCCGCGCAACACCAGGAAGGCGCTCTGCGGAGCGAGCGTGCCGCCGGTGTCGATCTGGACCTTGCGGATCGCGGCGATCAGGTCAGCGCGGCCGCACACGCCGCCGGCGAGCACGTCCGAGTGGCCGCCGATCCACTTGGTCAGCGCCTCGATCACCAGGTCCGCGCCCAGCTCGGCGGGCCGCACCAGCCACGGAGAAGCGAAGGTGTTGTCGACGCTGATCGTGACGCCGCGCCGGTGGGCGCGCTCGATCAGCGTCGCGAGGTCGGCCAGCACGATCGTCGGGTTGGCGATGGTCTCTATATGCAGCAGGCGGGTGTTCGGCCGGAAGGCCGCCTCCACCGCGTCGGGATCGGTCGCGTCGACGAAGGTGGTCTCCACGCCGAAGCGCGGCAGCACCGTCGCGAGCAGGTGCTGGACACTGCCGTAGATCTGCTTTGCTGCCACGACGTGATCACCCTGGGCCAGCAGCGACACGAACGTCGCGTGCACTGCCGCCATACCGCTCGCGAAGACGTAGCCCGCCTGGGCGCCCTCGATCTCCGCCAGCGCCGCCGCGAGGGCGTTGGCGGTGGGGTTGTCGATGCGCGAGTACGAGTAGCCCGGGACCTTGTCGCCCAGCACGTCAGCCAGCTCGCCGGCTGACTCAGCGCTGAACGTCACCGCCTGGTAGATGGGCACCGCGTCCGGCGTCTGATCGACGCGCGGCGCGTTCGTCGCCGCCCGCAAGGCGCGCGTCCCAAAGCCGTGCCTGCTGGTCTGCTTGGCCTGGCCGCTCACCGGCCGATGCTACAACCGCACCCGTTCCAGGCCGGCCAGGTCGTCTTTGTGCGCCAGGCGCACGACCGGTCCGCTGGACTTCGCTCCAGGCGAAATTCTCTGCGCCAAACGCACAGTCCGTACGCCAAGGGGACTGAATCGGGCCCCGTTCGGCGTTTCCGGAGGGACCCGGCGGACGAGTCGTGCGTTGGGCGCAAGACGCGCGGCGCTAGTTGCCGGTCGACTCCCACGGCGCGCGGCCAGGCCAGGCGGGCGGCACGTCGAGCCGGTTGCGCTGCGTTCCATGTGCCCGATTCGCAACCACTGACGCGGCCGGCGCGACGACCACTGCCGGTGCTGGCACCCCGGACATGGCCTCGCCCGCCATACCGTTGCCGGCGGTCGTGCCCGGCTCGGGCACCACCGTGACGGTCGGTGGTGTCAGCGGCACGTTGGGCGCGCCCATGGGCACTCCGCCCATGTTCGGCGCGATGCCCGGCCCCACCTGATGGACCTCGCGCGCGAACCGCACCACCTGATCGCGGCCGCGCCGCTTCGCCTCGTACATCGCCAGGTCGGCGCGGCGGATGAGCTCGGTCGAGGTTCGGCCGTCGTCGGGGTAGGTCACCAGGCCAATTGACGCCGACGTGCGCACAACGAGCCCGTCGTTGGGCAGGGCCAGGCGACCGATGTCGACGCGCACCTTGTCGGCGACGAGCATCGCCCCGTTGAGGTCCGTTTCCGGTAGCAACAGCACAAACTCGTCGCCCCCGTACCGTGCGGCAACGTCGGTGATGCGGATGTCGCCGCGCAACGTGTCGGCCACCGCGCGCAGCAGCGTGTCACCGGAAGCGTGCCCAAACCTGTCGTTGGCCGCCTTGAGCCCGTCCAGGTCGAACATCAGGAGCGCGAAGGGCCGGCCGCTGCGCGACGCGCGCAGGATCTCCTGCTCCACCTCGGCGAGGAAGTAGTCGCGGCTGTGCAGCCCAGTGAGCGAATCGAACTGCGACAGGCGCAGTGCTTCCTCGCGCGCGCGGCGCTGCTCGCGCCCAACCGCGGCGCTTACGTAGGCGACCAACGCCAGCGCGACGACGTTGAAGCAGATGCGCCCGACGTCAGCCAGGGTGGCGGGTAGCGCGTTGACCGGGATGAGCACACCAATCAGGTATGCGGCGCTGCTGGCGAGAGCCAGGATGACCGGCCCCAGTCCCGACGCCCAGACTGACGCGGCTCCCAGGAGGAGCACGTAGCCGAAGAAGAATGGGCTGGTGTAACCGCCCGTGAACACCAGCAGGACGGTCAGGAAGAAGATTGCCGCAGCAGCCTCGATGGGCAGCCGCTGCTTGCCCAGCACACTCGCGGGGAGGATGTCCTGGAAGATCAGGATCATGACAAACCCCAGCGCCAGGAAGACGACCACGGGAGTGGTCTGGCCGGTCCCCGTGAGGACCACCATGACCATCGCAGCGACGATGAACACCAGGCTGGCAACGCGTACCACGCGCTGGTAAACGGCTGGCGGCAACGCGCTCGCGCTCGAGAGTGACCGCGCCGAGGGTCCACCAGGTGTTTCGGCCACTGCTGCCTGTCGAAGGGGCCGCTCTGGATCTGCCTGGCCCCGCGCTCGGACCGCAAGGGCGAGCGCGAGCAGCAACAGCAAGACGGCCGCTATGACGATCAGAAACAGCAGGGCAAGCTGGTCGATTCGCACCTGACTGGACAACCCATCGCCCGGTATGGCCTGAGGGAGGGCGAGATTGGTCCCTCGAAGCTGAGTGCTCCGATGGTACTGCCGTAGGTAGGCCGGAAGTACTACTAGCAGAGCGATTAGTGTGGCGCCGATGCACCGGCTAACAGGCGTTCCGATGGCGCTGGACCGCAACGGCCGGATCGTACTTGTCTGCCGCACGCTGCGCAGTTTTGCGTTTGGCCTGAACTCGGTCGCGCTGGGGCTGTACCTGGCCGGCATCGGACTGGACGGCGGGCAGATCGGGCTGGTCCTGTCGGCGGCGCTCGCGGGCACGCTGGGCCTGACGCTCGTCATCGCCCTCTATGGCGACCGGATCGGCCGCCGCCGGCTGCTCATGGCCGGGTCGGCGCTGATGATGGCGGCGGCGGCCGTGCCGCTCTTGGGCAGCCAGCCGCTGCTCCTCGCCGCGATCGCGTTGAGCGGCATGGTCGCAGTCAACGCCAACGAATCGACCGGGCTCCAGACGGTCGACCAGGCGCTGCTGCCGCAAGCGGTGCCGGCTCACCAACGGACCGCGGCCTTCGCGCTCTACAACCTGCTCGCGGCACTGGCGGCCGCGGTCGGCGCGCTGACGATTGGCCTCGTCCCGGGAATCGGCGCAGCGCTGGGGCTGCGCGGCGCGGACGTGTATCTCCCGGCATTCGTCGTGTACGGGCTCATTGGCCTGGTTTGCCTGTTGATCCAGTCGCGCCTCGATGCCCGGGCCGAGTCGGGCGAGCGCATCGAGCGGCGCCTGGCGATCGACCGCTCGCGCGGCATCGTGGCGCGGTTGTCGATCCTGTTCGGGCTGGACTCGTTCGCCGGATCGTTCACGGTCCAGAGCTTCATCGCCTACTACTTCGTGGCCGCGTTCGGCGCGGAGCCGGGCACAGTTGGGGCGCTCCTGTTCGGCGCCAACCTGCTCAACGCGCTGTCCTTCCCCGTTGCGGCGTGGCTGTCGCGCCGGTTTGGGCTGATCAACACGATGGTGTTCACGCATATCCCGTCGAGCTTGTTCCTGTTCGGCGTCGCCCTCGCGCCCAGCCTGGCCGTAGCCGCTCCCCTGTGGCTTGCCCGCGCGGCGCTGTCGTCGATGGACGTGCCAACGCGCCAGTCGTACACGATGGCCGTGGTCGACCCCGCGGAGCGAACCGCCGCCGCCGGACTCACGAGCCTTGCCCGCGCGATCGCGCTCGTGCCCGGACCGGCGATCGCGGGCGCGCTGCTGGTGCCGCTGGGTCTGGGCGTGCCGCTGCTCGCGACCGGTGTCCTGAAGATCGCCTACGACGTCTCGCTGTTCGCGCAATTCCGCGCCCATCCGGCGCCCGAGGAAGTGACGCGCGGCAGTTAGACCGTGGGTGCGGGCGTTTCGCGCGAACTCCGCAGACGGCCCGCCGGCCGCTGCTGCGCGCCCGGTCGCAGCCCCGCTAGCGCGGTGCTCCGACCTCAGCTTGCGTGGGCTGAGGCTGTGGCGGCGCCACCGGCACCGGCCGGAGATACAGGTAGAGCACCGGCACGAGGTAAGCCAGGTAGACGACGAGCGTCATCACCTCGGGCGCGGCCGCGTAGCCCAGCAGCGCGCGCAGGAAGAGGCCCACCCCCGCATCGTCCGGCAGCACGCCGCTGACGTCGAACGCGATGCCGGTGCCAACGTTGATCCAGCCAACCTCGATCAGCTCATGCACCGCGTGGCTGAGCAGTCCGGCGGCGATGAAAACCAGCGCCAGGCCGGTCAGTCGGAAGAAGGTGCCGTAGTTGATGCGCCGCGCGCCGGTGTAGATAGCCCAGCCGAGCGCGACCGCGATCGCGAGGCCAACCAACGCGCCAATGAGCGTCGCGAGCTCCGCGCCCGGCCCGCTGGCGGCCGCGGCGTTCACCTGGCCCACCAGGAAGAGTGACGTTTCGACGCCCTCGCGAATGACCGCGCTGAACGCGAGCACTGCCAGGCTCCACGCATTGCCCTCAGTAAGCACGCGGTCGACCGCCGCCTGGAGCTCGCCGCGCACGCTGCGTGCCTGGCGGCGCATCCAGAAGAGCATCCAGGTGAGCACGGCCGCGGCGAGCACCATCGTGCCCGCCTCGAACAGCTGCTCGTACGGCGCCTGGAACTCGCCCACCGTGACGAAGATCACCACGCCAAGGACAGCGGCGATTGCCACAGCGGCAGCGGCGCCGATCCAGATCTTGGCGAAGTGACGCCGGTTACCCGTCTTTGCCAGGTAAGCCAGGATGATGCTCACGATCAGCGCCGCCTCGACGCCCTCGCGCAGGCCGGTCACCAGACCGGCTATCAGTGAGCCAAGATCCACCCGAAGCCTCCGATTTTCATTTCCGACCGGTTCAGTCGGGATTTCGAATGCTACGGGCCAGCGTTCAGACCGTCAATCGAAGGCGAAGACCGGTTTTGAAGGCCCTAGCCGTCGCCGACGGGATAGAGGCTCGGGAAGCGATCCGCGTGACCGCCACCGTTGTCGCCGGCGTCCGCATCGAGCGTGTTGAGCAGCTCCAACGTGCCGCCCAGCCCGAACTTGAACTTCTCGTAGTAGTCGCGCAGGCCAATCCAGAAGTCGGCATCACCCACGCGCCGGCGGTAGTCGTCGAGGTAGTCGGCGCCCTGGATGTAGACGACCTCGTAGTAGCAGGTCGCGCCGTAGTCGTAGACGCTGCCGTCGAGGTTGGTCGTACCGCACTTGGAGTTGCGGAAGCCGATGATCGTTCGGGTCAGGAATTCGGAAACTGCCTCGTCGGCGAACGGGTCCGTCGCCTGGTCGTTGCCGACGACGCCGTAGAACCACTGGTGCGCGGTCTCGTGCGTCACCAGGTAGCGCCGCCGCGTCGAGTTCGTCGCGTTGCTGGGAATCCAGATCATGCCCGGCGATTCCATGCCGCCGCCCAGCGGGATCTCGGCAACGTTGAGCGTCGCGTACGGGTACGGGCTCACCTTGTCCGTAAAGGCGTCGAACGCCGTGCGGGTATAGCTCAAGAGACTGCTCGAGGACAGGGACAGGGTGTACACACCGACCGTGACCCCGTTGAAGTCGCTGCTCTTGACCTTGTAGCGCGGACTGGCGCTGAAGTTGAAGTCGCGCACGTTGTGGGCGACGAACGTCGTGCTCGCGCCGTTGACCTCGGTCTGTTGGCCGGTGGTGGCGTACTTCACTCCAGGGCGGTCACTGGTGAGCGTCACGCGGACGTCGCTCGCGGTCTGCGTGACGTACGGCTCGCCAAAGTTGGGCGTCGACCAGGTATGGCGCTTGGTCAGCCACGGGATCCAGCGGTAGGCGGTAACGACGTCGTTGCGCTTCGCGAACAGCCACTTCTTCTTCTTGCCGCTGGTGTTGAAGGTGGCGTCATAGCCGATGAGCACGGTGGCCTGATTGCCGGGGTCCAGTGGGACGGGCAGGCTGACGACGACATTTGCGTCGTCGACCTGGGCGGTCGAACCTTCGTCGTTGACGCGCACCTCGCGCAGGTTCATGTGGCCGATCAGGGTGGGGATGAAGTTGAAGGTCAGGGCGTCGACCGGGTTGTCGGTCGAGTTCGTCACCGTCGCGATGCTGGTCACTGACATGCGGCCCGCGCCCCAGCGGATGTTGGCCGTTACGTCATAGGTCGCCGCCAGACCCAGGCTGTTTGGCGCATCGCCGGCGACTGCGACGGGCGCGGGTATCAGAACCGCCAACGCGAGGAGCGTCAGGGGTAGGAGCAACCACCTGATCGATGGGCGACACGGCTCGCCCGTCCGACATGGCACGCTCGAAGGATGCCCCACTCCGACGGCGCATGTGAACCGTACTTGTCAACCAGACGGCCCCGGAAATCGGTTGGCGCACGATCTGAAACTGCGCTGCAACCTAAATGAGCGCGAGATGCCCCGTTCTCGCGATCAGCCCCCGACTGGGAAGAGGCTGGGGAAGCGCGCGTGGTGGCCGCCGCCCTTGCCGTTGGAGTACGCGTCGAGCGTGGTCAGCAGCTGCTTGGTGCCGCCCATCTTCCACTTGTACTGCTGGTAATAGGCCCGCAGACCGGCCCAGAAGTTCGAGTCGCCGACGCGCTTGCGCTGCGCCGTGGCGTCGAGCCCCGAGCGGGTCGCCCTGGTGGGCGCACTGCTCGCCGAGCGCGGCGTCGAGCTCGTGTCACTGCGCACGCGCGCCTCGCTCGAAGAGCGCTACCTGCAGC